>NZ_QAIM01000358.1:4685-29271 GCF_003061035.1 Acidovorax sp. HMWF018 | reverse complement strand
CGCCGGCATTCGACGCTCGGCTATCTCAGTCCCGTACAGTTCGAGAAAGCTCAAGAAGCTTAGGTCGGTGTCAACGGAACCGGCAGCAGCCCAAGATTGACCAATCGTTTGTGCGTGGCATGTCCGTCTCCCGGGACTCAGCCGTCATTGTTAAATCAACTATAGACCTAGCCCATTCATTAGGGCGAAAGGTTGTGGCCGAAGGCGTGGAAACGCAGCAAGATTGGGAGAAGCTCGCTGCGCTCGGCTGCGATATTGCACAGGGCTATTTCGTGGCACGGCCAATGCCAGCAGAGAACTTTGCTGATTGGGCGCTTAAATTTGCCTTCGACAAGCCGGAAGCGGTGCTGCAATGAAGCACCCTATCTCGATCCCTATGCAGGCCGCTGGTTTCTTGGGGCTGTAGGCCTCATCTCGACGCTCAACCAGGCCGAATCCCTTGCAACAGATGCAAGTCTGCTGCACGTGATTTTGATGCGCTTTTTCTATGGGCGTGTGTTCATTGCGGATTGGCAAAGCCAGGAAGCTGTCTTCTTGCAGTCCTCGGCGGTTCGCTATCGATCGACTGCAAACAGCCTATAGCGGTCTCCCATCTTTCTCATCACCTTTGTAATCCGGAAAATGAAGACGCTTCAATTGCCGTGCTTGGAAAGCATGCAAATCGGGGCAGGACCTGTGGCCGATTCTGATTGTTAGATTGCGGAGATTATTTTGACGATCATCGCCCGTTGTGCACGGTCGCCAATGGTGGGTGTTGTGCCATGGGCTTGGCGGCGTTCAGTACTTTAGATCCACCCCCAGATCGCCCAGCTTTTTCGCAAAAGAGTCCCTGCGTTTTGCCGCCTTTGCCGCTGTTTCTGTGGCGGCTTGTATTGCCTTGGGGCCCTTATTCGCAGCCGCTTGGATCAGTCCGAACTTGTGGGCGGCATCTGCCTCGGCCCGCTTGAATGTGGCAATCAGTTCAGCATGCGTAATGGTTGGATTCACATCGGCTCCTTGTCGATTAGCGCCGTCACGCTTAAATTTGGACGTTGGTGCGAAGCAAGGCCGTTCTCAATTCGCGCGTGGCCGGTTTAGAAATATCCACCTTTTGCACCGCCAGATCGAACGAAGAGCCTGGCTTGATGCTGGTGGGCAGTATCTTTTTGGCTGGAAGCTTGGCAGGGTAGGTGCCTTTACCCGGACACATGCGAACGGAAAACCCGAATTCTTCGAGCAGGCCTTTTGCATACAGCTCCGCCAATTGGTGAAACGATACGAAGGTGGAGCGTTTTGCGTCTTTGAGTCCGGGCTGGCTGACGTCGCGGACGAGCTCGAATTTGCCCAGTGAATCGCGCTGTGTATCAGTAAAAGGATGCAGCAAGAAAGTCTGACGAACGCCATCCTTTTTAGACACCAAAGTGTGCTCGACGGCTATATCGGTTAGCAGCATATTTTTTTCTATTTCCGCGAGTTGTGGTTTGCACGGCCACATCAGCCGGCGTGCCACCCAAAGTCGCAGATTTTGTTTTCAACCCCAGTCACTGGGGTGCACGAAGCGGCCAAAAATCACCCGCGGGGCGAGGACTTTAACTGAAGGGCCACCCATGGCAGTTCCATAGTGCGCGGCAAACGGGACGGTTCGGGTCAAAAACTGCCTGCCAATGGTGGTCGAGTGAAAGTTCGAAATCAGCCTGAGGCCGTCCGTGGCGCTGCAGACCAACCCTATTGAATGAAAAGTGCTGCTAGTGCTTTGCAGATAACCGCCAACAGCTATCAATATCGAAGTGATCAACAGGGGATTGTTGGCGGCGCTGCCATCACTTCATTTCAAACCGCGCTGATTGCACTTTGCTCCCCAGTTTGATCAGGCACGCTCCTAGAAGCGTGCGCCGCCGTCCCTCAGCGTGTCCGCCGGTCTATAAGATGCTCTGGCCCCAGCGCTGCGCAGGTGGTGGTGCCCAGCATGGCCAAGTTGCGGTCCACCTCGGCGCGCAATAGATCAATGGCCGCTGTCACGCCCGCCTCGCCATCCACCGCAGCGGCGTAGTTGAAGGGCCGCCCTACAAACACCGCCTGCGCGCCCAGCGCCAGGGCCTTGATCACGTCGGTGCCCCGGCGGATGCCGCCGTCCAACATCACTGTCATGCCGCTGCCAGCCTGCTCGGCAATGGCGGGCAGCACGCGCAGCGGGGCCACGGCGCCATCGAGCTGGCGACCGCCGTGGTTGCTGACGATGATCCCGTCCACCCCGTGCTGGCGGGCGAGGGCGGCATCCTGCGGGCTGAGGATGCCCTTGACGACCAGCGGGCCGCGCCACTGGCGGCGGATGTGGGCGATGTGGCTCCAGTCAAAGTGGTCGCGCGCGGCAAAGTCGCGCTGCACGCGCGAGGACAGGATGGGCGCACCGCGCTCGGCAAACGAGTTTTCAAAATGCGGCATGCCGTGGTGTGCCAGCGTGCGCAGCAGTGTGCCTGCCAGCCAGCGTGGGCGCACCAAGCCGTCCCACGCCAGGCGAAGGCTGGGGCGCAGCGGGGTGGAGAAGCCCGCGCGTATGTTGTTCTCGCGGTTGCCCGCCACGGGGATGTCCACCGTCACTACCAGCGTCTGGACACCGGCCGCGATCACGCGCCACAGCAAGGCATCGATGCGTTCGGGGGTGCCGGGCAGGTAGGCCTGGAACCAAGTGCCGGGGGCGGCGGCCATCACTTCTTCCAGCCGGATGAGGGAGCTGCCGCTTTGCACGGCCGGGATGCCCGCCGCTGTCGCCGCACGGGCCAAAACGATGTCGCCCCGGTAGGCCGACAGCGCCGCTATGCCCATGGGCGCGATGCCGAAGGGGCTGGCATAGCGCTGGCCGAACAGGGTCACGCCCTGGTCGCGTTGGGCCACGTTGCGCAGCACGCGGGGGACGAGGGCGATCTCTCGGAACGCCTGGCGGTTGTCGTCCAGGGCCAGGTTGTCTTCCGCCGCCCCGGCGACGTAGCCAAAGATAGGGCGGGGTAGCACGCGGCGGGCAGCGGCTTCAAAGTCGTCGAGTGACAGCAGATGGGCCGTGCGGCCACTGCGATGCGTTCCGTTGAAGGCGCTCCAGGCATTGGTGGCGGGCTGTTGGGGCGCGGTGGAGGGGGTGGACATGGCGTGGTTCCAGGCAACGGTAAACGGAGGCTAGAAAGCAGTGTCCTGAAACCGCAATAATCAAGAAAGCGAATTTATTGCCAATGATTTGTTCGCTAAATTGAAAATATACTCACGACATGACCCTCAAGCAGCTCGAAGCCTTCTACTGGGCCGCCACCTGCAGCAGCTTTGCCATGGCGGCCGAGCGGGTGCACCTGTCGGTGTCCTCCCTGTCCAAGCGAATTGCCGAACTGGAGGCGTCGCTGGGCCAGGTGCTCTTTGACCGCGCCGGGCATCGCGCGGCGTTGACGGAGGCGGGCACGCGGCTGCTGCCTCTGGCGGGCGCGTTGCTGCAGCAGGCAGACCGTTTGCAGCAGGACATGGGTAGCACCACCGGCCTGCGCGGCCCCTGCCGCCTGGGGGTGGGCGAGCTGACGGCGATCACCTGGCTGCCGCGCCTGGTGGAAGCCCTGGCGGCGGCGCACCCGGCACTAGAGGTGTCGGTGCACGTGGATGTGGGTGCAGCCCTGGCAGAGCGGCTGGACAAGGGCGAGCTGGATGTGGCCGTGATCGCCGGCTCCGCCAGCCGCAGCGCGCTGACCTCGGTGCCGCTGGCGCATGCGCGCTTTGCCTGGTGCGCTGGCCCTGGCGTGGCGTACGGCCTGCGCCAGATGGATGCCGATGCGATGCAGTCGCAACCGCTGGTAACGCTGCCGCAAGGCTCGGGGGTGACCCACCTCATCGACGACTGGCTTCGGCAGGCCGATGCACGCCCCGCGCGCAGATTGGTGTGCAACCACTGGGGCGCCATCGTGGGCTTGCTGGCACAGGGCAGCGGCATTGGCCTGCTGCCCGAGGGCTGGGCGCAAGCCCTGCACGCCAGGGATGTGTTGCAGGTGTTGCAAAGTCCCGTGCCGCTGGGGTCGCTCGGCTATGCGTTGCACAGTCGGCGTGATGACCTGCGGCCGCTGGTGAGCATGCTGCACGAGCTGGCAGCGCAGCATGCGGATTTCACGGTGGCGAGTGGCGCGTTCTGACAGCTTGATGCGCGGATGGCGGCCCTAGAATCGCGCCGACTACAAGCCGCAGCAGCCGGCCCCCGGAACCTGTTCAAGCGCAACCCCATGCTTCAACCAACCTCATTTCCCGTCGTTCTGGTGCTGGCCTCGGGCCGAGGAGAGCGTTTTGCCGCATCCGGCGGTGCTGTGCACAAGCTGCGCGCGCCCCTGGGGGCAAAGACCGTGCTGGAACACACCCTCGATGCCGTGCGCGCCAGCGGCCTGCCCTGGCACCTGGAAGATGCAGGCCACCCCGGCATGGGGGATTCGATCGCCGCAGCCGTGCGCGCCACGGCCCAGGCACCCGGTTGGCTGGTGTTGCCGGGGGATTTGCCGCTGATCCGTCCCGACACCTTGCGCACCATCGCCGCCGCGCTGGCGGACCCGGACTGCGCCGTGGTCGTGCCGGTGTACCAGCGCGAGCGCGGTCACCCAGTTGGGTTTTCGGCCGCATGCTTGTCCAGCCTGTTGGCGCTGACCGGCGAGCAGGGCGCCGCCAGCGTGGTGCGCGCGCAGGCGCAGCAGGGCAGGGTACGGCAGGTGGAGGTGGATGACGAAGGCACGGTGACCGACATAGACACCGTGCAAGACCTGGAGCGCGGCGCGCAGTTGCTGGCGGCGCGCGGGTAGCAGCGGCGAAGGCCGCTTCCGCTTTATTTGGAAGCAATCACCGCGCAAGCCAGGCGCGGGCCTGCGTTGCCGGTGGGTTGGGTCTTGTAGTCGTCGGGGTCGCGGTGAACGATCAGGCCCTTGCCGACGATGTCGGTGGTGGGGCCGCCCACGCTGATGGACCGCGACACAAAGCTGAATGCGGCGACGCCGTATTTGTCGGCCTTGAGGCTGGGCAGATCACCGGTGTGGTGTTCTCCCGCGCCGTGGGATCCGTGCGGTTTGGCCGTGGGGTTGAAATGTCCGCCGGTGCTCATGCCGTCGCCGCTCGAGCAGTCGCCCTTTTCATGCACATGAAAGCCGTGTTCTGCGTCAGGTTTGAGTCCACGAATTTCACCCGACACCTGCACACCATCGCCGGTCTGTACAAACGTCACCGTACCAGTGGCTGTGTTGCCCCGGGTGGGCTCCAGCTTGGCGGTAGCGCGGTTGCCAGACAGGTGGGAGGCACAGCCCGCCAGCGCCACAACAGCCAGGGAAGACAGGGCAAAAGCAAAACGAATCTTCATGACTCAAACTCCTCGGTGCGAATGAATGAACGCGGGATTGAACCCGATACAAAGGCGCAGTCTCGCAAGCCACCACGCGAGAGTCCAGAAAAATCTGCACTATGCCTCTTTTTGGGCCAACGCGATTAACCGAGCCAAAGCCCTGTCGTGAATGCCGTGCTTGCGCAACTCGTCATAGGTGGCCTGGGCGTAGTCGCGGGTGGTGCCGTAGCGTCCACAGGCCTGCTCGAAAATGCGGCAGTATTCGTGGTCTGGCAGCTCGCCCGTGTGGTTGGGACTTTTGCGCGACAGGGTAAAGGCCAGCGCCCGCACCGGGCCATGGGGCGTGTGGCACACAAGCCAGCGCGGGTCGTAGACAGCGGTGACCATCTCGCGTTGCCACAGGTTGATCATCACCTGCCGCGCGTGCACCTTGTCCACGCGGAACACCATGCCCCGGCAGCTTCCGCCCGACAGCATGCCGAACACCAGCCCCGGGCACTCGGGCGTGCCGCGGTTGATACGGCTCCACATCTTGAGCGCCCGGTGCCAGCCGTGGACCTTGGCCGGGCGGCGCTCGGCGTAGTCAAAATCCGGCCGCCAGATGAGCGACCCATAGCCAAAAATCCACAGGTCCTGATGGCCACCCCATTCCTGGAGGGCACGCTCCAGCATCGGCGCCGGGTCTCGCAGTGGGGCAGGCAGATTCGTCATGCCTTCACTCTACAATCGAAAGCTTTGCTGCAAGCGGCCGGGGCCTTGTTTTCGCAACGCCTGCATTGGCCGTCCAACCACTTTATTCATCACTACAGGGATCTTCCATGTCCAGCTCTGACGACGATAGCCAACAACGTTTTGCCCTCGGTTTTCTGTTTGCACTGATTGCGTTGGTGATCTCCGTGGTGGTGGGCACCGTGGTGGTCAAGCGTCTGGGCGCCAAGGCACCGGTCCGGCCTGCCGCCGTTGCGGCCAGCAACACGCCCGCAGCACCCGCCGTAGCCGTGGAAGAAGATATTGCCAGCGTGCGCGTGGAAAACGGCGTGGTGAAGTTCTACTTTGCCACCGCCAAGGCCGAACTGGCCGCGGGTGCCAACGAAGCCCTGGCTGACGTGGTCAAGGGGGTGGCAGAGGGCAAGAAGGCCGTCATTTCCGGCTTCCACGATGCCACGGGCGACGCTGCACTGAATGCAGAACTGGCCAAGCAGCGCGCAGTGGCCGTGGCCGAAGCGCTCAAGGCCCTGGGCGTGGCCGAAGACAAGGTGGAGCTGAAGAAGCCAGAAGAAACCACCGCGACCGGCAGCAACGCCGAAGCCCGCCGCGTGGAAGTGACGCTGGGTGCCCTGTAAGCGCCGCCTGCTTCTCCAACAAAAAACCCGGCGCTGCCGGGTTTTTTTGGGCCAAATGGCCGCATGCGCTAGTGGAATATGCGCTAGCAGCTATCTATTTGATAGCAAATATTACCGCAGACCTTGGCCGCCTGCGCCTTCGGCGCGCTGGATCAACTCGATCTTGTAGCCATCGGGGTCGGTCACAAACGCGATCACCGTGGTGCCGCCCTTGACCGGACCTGCTTCGCGCGTCACGTTGCCGCCCGAGGCCTTGATCTTTTCGCACGCGGCATACGCATCGGGCACGCCCAGCGCGATGTGGCCGTAGGCCGTGCCCATGTCGTAGCTTTCCACGCCCCAGTTGTAGGTCAACTCGATCTCGGCCTGGCCGGGGTTGCCGCCCTCGAAGCCCAGAAAGGCCAGCGAGTATTTGTACTCGGGGTTCTCGGACTGGCGCAGCAGTTGCATACCCAGCACCTGGGTGTAGAAATCAATCGAGCGTTGAAGGTTGCCAACGCGCAGCATCGTGTGGAGGAATTTCATCCCTTCGATTGTGCAGGCAGATCGAAAACCAGGCAGGTGGTGGTGGCGTGGGCATACAGCGTGCCGTCCGGCCCCACCAGGCGCGCCTCGGCCGTGGCCAGCTGGCGCCCGCTGTGGATCACCCGGCCCTCGGCGCGCACGCGCTGTACCTTGGGCGTGATGGCCTTGACCAGGTTGATGCCCAGCTCGGCCGTGGTGTAGCCGCGCCCAGGTTCCATGCGCGTGTGGATGGAGCAGCCCAGGGCGGAGTCGAGCAAGGTGGCAAACCAGCCGCCATGCACCGTGCCCATGGGGTTCAGGTGCTCTGCGCGGGGTGTGCCCTGGAAGATGGCCGTACCTTCGCCCACTTCGACGATCAGGAAGTCCAGCGTCTTGGCAATGGCCGCGTAGGGCAGCTCACCGCGCAGCATGGCCTGCATCTGCTGCAGGCCGTTCAGGTGGGCGATCTGCTCGCGGCGGGCCACGCCCGGGCCGGGGCCTGCATCCAGCGTGGCCAGGATGTCGCGCTCCTGTGCCAGCCAGTCTTCAAGGTGGTTGTGCTGTGTCATGGGGTGTCCTGGTTTGTAGCGGGGTTGAAATGCATGAGTTGCATATGCAATTATTGCAGATACAATAAAATCCATGCAAGCCAACCCATCCACCCTGGCCCCTGTGCTGCCGCAGGGCTGCACCAACTTCAAGCTGCGCCAGCTGATGCGCCGCGTGGCCAACCACTACGACGCCGAAATGGCGAAATGTGGACTCAAGACCACGCAGTATTCGCTGCTGTCGCATGTGCTCAAGCTGGGCCCGATTCGCCCCGGTGATCTGGCCACGGAGATGAAGATGGATGCGTCCACGCTGACCCGCAATCTGCGCCCGTTGGTGGATGCGGGTTGGGTGACGCTGAGGGCGGGTACGGACGCACGCAGCCGCCTGGTGCACATCACCGACGCAGGCCGCGACAAGCGCGCGGAAGCGCAACGCCACTGGAAGGCCGCACAACTGGCGCTGAACGAGGCACTGGGCGTGGAACGCGTGATGGCCTTGCACGCGTTGGTGGACGACTCGCTCGATTTGCTGGCTGCACTGCCAGTGCAGGAGACTGCGCATGACGAATAACCACACCCCGCAGGCGACGGCAACCAAGCCCGCCGCACCGCTGGCCCTGTGGCTGGTGCTGCTGGCGGCCGCAGGCGCCTTTGCGCTGACCATGGGCACGCGCCAGACCATGGGCCTGTTCCTGTCCGCACTCAACACCTCCACGGGCCTGGGCATCGGCAGCATCAGCCTAGCGTTTGCGTTTGGCCAACTGTGGTGGGGGCTGACCCAGCCGTTTGCCGGGGCTGCGGCCGACCGCATCGGCACGGGTCGTGTGATCCTGATCGGTGTGGCGCTGGTGGCGCTGGGCACCTTCATCACACCGTACATGACCACCACGGCCGGGTTGATTTTTGCGATTGGCGTGTTGGCCGCAGGCGGCGCAGGCATGGCTGGGCCGTCTGTGCTGATGGCGGCCACTGCCCGGCTGGTGCCTGTGCAAAAGCGCGGGCTGGCCAGCGGCATCGTCAACGCGGGCGGCTCGTTCGGGCAGTTTTTGATGGCGCCCATCGCCATCAGCCTGACCGCCGCCGTGGGCTGGGCCAGTGCGATGCAGTGGCTGGGCGTGCTGGTGCTGCTGGCGCTGCCGGCGGTGTGGGTGCTCAAGGGCAACTCCAACGCCCTGGCGGCACAGGCTGCAGCGGTATCCGGCCAGAAAGCATTGACCGCGCGCGAGGCCATTGCCCAGGCCCTGGCTACGCCCAGCTACCGGTATCTGGCGGCAGGCTTTCTGGTGTGCGGCTTTCACGTGGCGTTTCTGGCCACGCACTTGCCCGGCGTGATTGCAGCGTGCGGGTTGGCGCCCGAAGTAGGGGGCTGGTCGCTGGCGGTGATCGGGCTGTTCAACATTGTGGGCAGCCTGGCCATGGGCTGGGCGGTAGGGCGCTGGCGCATGAAGTCGCTGCTGTCGCTGCTGTACGCCACGCGAGGTCTTGCGGTACTGATTTTCCTGTTTGCTCCCAAGACGCCGGCCGTGGTGCTGGTCTTTGCCGCCGTCATGGGCATCACCTTCCTGTCCACCGTACCACCCACGGCCGGACTGGTCGCCAAGATGTTTGGCACGGCCAACATGGCAATGCTGTTCGGCATCGTGATGCTGTCGCACCAGATTGGCGGATTTCTGGGTGCCTACCTGGGCGGCAGCGTGTTCCAGGCCACCGGCAGCTACGACTGGGTCTGGTACATCGACATCGTGCTGGCCGTGGGCGCAGCGCTGGTCAACCTGCCGATCCGAGAAGCGCGCGTGGCGCGCGCCGCCGCTACGGCGGCCTGACCAACCACCTTCTCTCCACGAAAGCCATCGACATGACGCAGACCCCCGCCAGCAAGGTTTCGACAGCCCCCACGTCCCCGATGTACCTGGACGACCTGTCTGTCGGCGACCAGTTCCAAAGCGGCGAACACGCTATGGACGAAGCGCAGATCACCACCTTTGCCGAGCAGTTCGACCCGCAGCCCTTTCACCTGGACGACGCTGCTGCGCGCGAGACGCTGTTTGGCGGTCTGGCCGCCAGCGGCTGGCACACGGCGGCCGTGACCATGCGTCTGCAAGTGACCAGTGGGCTGCCGATTGCGGGCGGCATCATCGGTGCTGGGGGCGAGCTGAGCTGGCCTCGGCCCACACGCGCCACCGATGTGCTGCATGTGGTGAGCGAGGTGGTGCAGATCCAGCCCTCCAAGTCCAAGCCCGACCGGGGCTTGGTCACGGTGCGCAGCGAGACCCGCAACCAGCACGGCGATGTGCTGCAGCTGTCTACCGTGCGCATCGTGGTGCCACGCCGGCTTGCAGCCGGTGGGGCAGGGGCCTGATGTGACCGAGGCCCTGAACCCGCGCACCCGCATGCTGCTGGAGGCGCCCATTGCGCCCACCTTGCTGCGGCTGGCTGCGCCCAACGTACTGGTGATGCTGGCGCAGGCGGGCGTCGGGCTGATCGAGACCTATTTTGTCGGCCAGCTGGGCACCGATGCACTGGCCGGCATGGCGCTGGTGTTTCCGGTCGTCATGCTGATGCAGATGACCTCGGCGGGCGCCATGGGCGGCGGCATTGCCTCGGCCATTGCACGCGCCCTGGGCGCGCGGCGGCGGGACGATGCCGACGCGCTGGTGCTGCATGCGCTGGCCATTGCGGCGGTGTTTTCGCTGGTCTTTACCGTGGGCGTGGTGGGAGGAGGGCGCTGGCTCTACTCCCGCATGGGCGGCACGGGCGGCGCGCTAAATGCGGCACTGGTCTATTCCAACTGGGTGTTTGCGGGCGCATTTCTGGTCTGGGTGTTCAACACGCTGTCGGCAGTGATCCGGGGCACAGGCAACATGGCTGTGCCAGCCTACGTCACGGTGCTGGGCGCGTTTGTACTGGTGCCGCTGTCGCCACTGTTCATCTTTGGCTGGGGCCCCATGCCGGGCCTGGGCATTGCCGGTGGCGCCATTGCGCTGATGACGTATTACCTGATCGGCAGCGCAGTGCTGGCCGCATACCTGTGGTCGCCGCGCAGCCTGCTGCGGCCGTCGCTGGCGCACATCCGGTTTCGTTGGGTGCTGTTCAAAGACATCCTGCGGGTGGGTCTGGTGGGCACGGTGTCTACCGTCGCCACCAATCTGGCGATTGGCGTCACGACCGCATTGGTGGGTGGTTTTGGCACAGCGGCCATCGCGGGCTACGGCACCGCATCGCGGCTGGAATACCTGCTGGTTCCGCTGGTCTTTGGCCTGGGCGCGCCGCTGGTGGCCATGGTCGGCACATGCATCGGCGCTGGCCAGCGCGAGCGCGCCTTGCGCGCCACCTGGATTGGCGCGGCCATGGCGTTTGTGATGGCCGAGGCGATTGGCCTGTGGGCGGCAGCCTTTCCCAACGCGTGGCTGTCCCTGTTCAACAGCGACCCCGCCATGCTGGAAGCGGGTGCGCTGTATCTGCGCACCGTCGGCCCCGTGTACGGCTTCTTCGGCCTGGGCCTGGTGCTGTACTTTGCCTCGCAAGGGGCAGGGCGCCTGCTCTGGCCGGTGATCGGCAACATCGTGCGCCTGGCGGTGGCCGTCACCGGCGGCTGGCTGGCGCTGCGGTGGGGCGGTGGACTGGCCGCCGTGTTTGCAGCGCAGGGGGGGGCGCTGGTGCTTTACGGCTTGGTCAACGCCTGGGCGATTGCTGGCGGCGCCTGGTTCGGTCCGGTGGGCTGGCCGCGCAGTACCACCCGGCTGCTGCAGCGCATGCCACAGGTCTGAAAGTGATGAAAATAGCTGCTAGCGCTAGTGAATCATGCGCTGGCAGCTATCAAAAAAGGAGCCTCCAGAAGTGCGTCAAACCGGCACGGTGTAGTTGAGCGTCATGCGCCCGCCGTCCACAGTCACGATTTCGCCGGTCACATAGCTGGCCGCATCGCTGGCCAGCCAGGCCACCACATCGGCAATCTCGGACGGCTCGCCCAGCCGCTTCATGGGCGTGCGGCTCATGATCTTGTTCTTGGCCTCATCGCTGGTCAGCACGGCCTTGGCGGCCAGCTCGGTGGCGATGGTGCCCGGCGCCACCGCGTTCACGCGGATGTTCTTGTCGGCCAATGCCAGCGCCATCACCCGCGTGAGCTGGTTCACGCCGCCTTTGCTCACGTTGTAGCTGGAGATATTGGGAATGGTCAGCACACCGTTGACCGAGCTCATATTGACGATGGAGCCGCCACCATGGCCACTTTGTTGAGCGACCATGGCCCGCGCCACCGCCTGGCCGACCAGGAACGAGCCCTTGAGGTTGACCCGCAGCACCGCGTCAAAGTCGGCCTCGGTTACCTCCAGAAAGTCTGCCGCGCGAAAGATGCCCGCGTTGTTCACCAAAACGTCGATGCGCCCATGGGCCGCCAGGGTCTGGGCCACCAGTGCATCCACTTGCGATTTATCGCCCACATCGCAGCGCACATACAGCGCGCCCAGCTCCTGTGCCAGCGCCTGGCCACGCGCATCGTCCACATCGACGATCACCGGCTTGGCGCCTTCGGCAGCAAAGCGGCGGACGCAGGCCTCGCCAATGCCTTGGGCGCCACCCGTGACGATGCAGACGCGGCCCTGATGACCGAAGTGGATGGACGATGTAGAAGGTGCTTGGGTGGGAAGGTTCATGGGCGGTGATGGTAGCGGCTTGAACAGGATGCAGGGCCGACGGCGCATTGGCGCTTCGTTGGGATGACATCACTAGCACTAGATACGATGTATATTATGTTAACTATCAAATACACACTCTGTGCGGTGTCGAACAGACACTCCACGACCCCCAACCGCACCATGCGTCGGCCTTGGGGGCACCTGCTGTGGCGGCGTTCTCCCAAGTCTTCCTTCCGAAAAGTCCGTCTGGACTGGTTCCAACGCCTCCCACCAAAACGCGAGCGCCGCTGCGTTGAAAGAACCCATGACCACTTACCTTGCGTGTTTAGGCACCCGCCCTGAGATCATCAAGATGGCACCGTTGCATCGCGAGCTAAAGCTGCGTGGCCACCGCGTGGTGGTGCTCCACACCGGGCAGCACGCCGAGGTGGCCGAGGTGCTTTACCGATTTTTTGACATGGGGCCAGACCTGCGCTTGGCACTGGAGCGGCGCACACCGAGGTTGGGCGACCTCACGGCGCTGTTGCTGGAGGGAGTGGACAGGCTGGTGAACGAGACCCAGCCCGATGTGGTGCTGGTGCAGGGCGACACGACGTCTGCGCTGGTCGGAGCGCTGAGCGGCTACTACAACGACAAGCCGGTCGCCCACATCGAGGCGGGTTTGCGCACAGGCACACGCGAGCCGTTTCCGGAGGAAAAAAACCGGGAGCTGATTGCACGGCTCGCCCACTGGCACTTCGCACCGACGGCGCGGACCCGGGACAACCTTTTGCGCGAAGGCATCGCAGACGCCTGTATCTCCGTCGTCGGCAATACGGTGATTGACGCGGCGCGCTGGACGCAGGAGCGCCTGCAGACCAATGCATCGTCCGCGCCTTCTGTCTTGTCGTCCGGTTTGTCTTCAGTGGTACCAGCCATGGTCGCAGAGTTTCTAGATCAGCAAATTAACCAGCGGCTTCTGTTGGTGACCGCCCACCGCCGAGAGAACTGGGGCGACCCCATACGCAATATCGCCACTGCCATCGGGCAGTTGCTGGCGGCCCATGGCGATCTGGTTGTGGTCTGGCCGCTTCACCCCAACCCAGCCGTCAGTCAGGCGGTGAGGCCGGTGATCGACGCATTGCCGGACGACCTGCGCCAACGGGTGTGTCTGACCGAACCCATGGACTACCCTGCCCTCATCAGCCTGCTGCAACGCTGTTACTTCACGCTGACGGACTCGGGCGGCATTCAGGAAGAAGCCTCTGCGCTGAGGCGGCCAGTGCTGATTGCGCGCGACAGCACCGAGCGGCAGGAGCTGGTGGAAGCTGGTGGTGCGGTACTGGTTGGCACAGACATCCGCCGCATGGTGACTGAGGCGGCACGCCTGCTGCGCGACGATGGGGCGTACCGCAGCATGCAGCTGGAAAGCAGCCCGTTTGGCGATGGCCACACCGCGCAGCACATTGCAGACCGGCTCTGCACGGTGGACTGACAGCGCTTGCGGCCCCACCGCCATCCAGGATGGTGCGGGGACGACGGCCGGTCAGGCGGTAGCTGTATCCAGCGCCGCGGGTGCGGTCAGCAGTTGGCTGACCTCTTTGGCAAACCGGCTGGCCATCCGCTGCGCCCTGAGTGCAGTACGGCACTCCACCAGCACCCGCACAACAGGCTCGGTGCCCGAGGCACGCAGCAGCACCCGCCCATCGTCGCCCAGCAACTTTTCGGCCCGCAGCTGGAAGTGGGGCATCCAGGTGTTGTCGGCCATCCTCGCACCACGGGTCACGGGCACATTGACCAGGCACTGAGCGTTCATGCGCAGATCGCTGCACAGCTGCGACAAGCTGCGCTGCGAGCGCTTCATGGCTGCCACCACCCGCAAGGCTGACATCACGCCGTCGCCGGTGCTGTGCCAGTCCAGCCCGATCAGGTGGCCCGAGCCCTCGCCGCCCAAGCGCCAACCCCGCTGCTTGAGCAGCTCCAGCACATGCCTGTCACCCACGGCAGACCTTGCAAAGTCCAGCCCACGGCGCAGCAGCGCTTGCTCCAGCCCCTGGTTGCTCATCACCGTGCCTACCACCCCACCCTGCAAGCCATCGTTGGTCTGGGCATCCACGGCCAGCACGTACAGCAGCTCGTCACCCGCATAGATGCGGCCCTCGCTGTCCACCATCACCAACCGGTCTCCATCGCCGTCCAGCGCCACGCCGACATCTGCCTGGTGAGCCAGCACGGCCTCGCTCAGGTGCTTGGGCGACGTGGCGCCCACGTTGTCGTTGATGTTCTGCCCATCAGGCGTGGCGCCCACCGCAACCACCTCCGCGCCCAACTGTCGGAACACCTCGGGGGCGATGCGGTGGCAGGCGCCATGGGCGGCGTCGATGACGATCTTCATACCCTGCAGGTGCAAACCTGCCGGCACTGCCTGCCTGCAAAACTGGATGTATAGATCGGAGGCCTCCGGCAGCAGGGACACGCGGCCCAACCGAGACGATGGCAAACAGACCATGGGCTGATCCATGGAGCGTTCGATCTCGGCCTCCATGCCGTCGGGCAGCTTGTCACCTGTGGCCGAAAAGAACTTCACCCCGTTGTCCTCACAAGGGTTGTGCGATGCACTCACCACCACACCCGCCTGGTAGCCGCGCAAGCGCGTCAGGTAGGCCACGCCGGGTGTGGGCAACTCGCCGCACATCACCGTGTCCACACCGGCCGCAGAAAACCCCGCCTGCAAGGCCGCCTCAAACATGGGGGCCGACCCGCGCGTGTCGGTGCCCACTGCCACCACAGGTCGCGGGTTCAGTCCCGTGTGCTGACGGCCGAGCAGCTGGCCGCAGGCGTGCGCCAGCCGCATGATGGTCTGGGGGGTCATGGGCTCCATACCCACTGGGGCGCGCACGCCGTCGGTTCCGAACATTTTTTGCGTAGTCATGGGTAGTCCTGTTGAATGAGATTCGCCAGATAACCCGCAACCCCAGGCCAAGGCGAACACCGACGGTGGGGCCTTGGACCGAGACGGTCTGTGCGCTATCGAACCCGCCGCCCTATGTACGGTATCGAACAGACAGCTCTGTGCCTACACGCTGACCATGGCTTTCCATGCCACGGATCACCCATTGATACCAGACTCTCTAGCTCCCAAGTGCCTTCATTTGTCACAGACCCACTCTGGCCTGAAGCGCTGGATAGGCAACGCTCTGGCGTGCTTCGTTCTTGCAGCACCACTTTGTACTTCGGCGGCTGTGCTCGATCTGGAGGGGTATGCCGATACCTCGGGCGCCATCTCGGTGCAGCACCAGGGCGACACGGTAGATCCCTACTTTGCCTTGCAGGCACTGCTGCTGGCTCACAGCCATGGGCTGGATATTTCCACGCCTGCCAAGGCCTGGGGCGCCTGGCTGGTACAGCGGCAAAAGCCTGACGCGACCTTTGACCGTTTTTGCCGCAACGGCCCTGTGTGGGCCCCATGTAAAACCGCCGATGCCGACGACTCTGTACTCGGCCTGTGGCTGGCGTTCATGGACAGCACGCCTGCCTCACAACGCAGCCAGGCCAGTTGGGTGCGCAGCCGCACGGCTACCAGTGCGGCGCTGGCCAAGTTGGTAGACCCCAACCAGGGCATTTACCTGGTCTCACCGGTGTACCAACATGGGCTGCTCATGGACAACCTGGAGCTGTGGGCCTACCCGCTCACCCACAAGGCGGCACAAAACGCGCGCCACCCCAACTTCACCAAAACTCTGGCGACCGTGTTCTGGGACGATCAGCGCAAGCGCTACCTGGTTTCCACCCAGCCCGGACAGCGTGAGACCGCACATGCCTTCTACCCCGACGCCGTGGCGCAGATCTTTCCGCTGTTGGTGCGTTTTCCGCTGATCCCTGGTGGGGCGCCCGCGCATTACCGCCGCTGGATGGCTGAGCACCGCAGCGAATGGCTGGCCCAGGTGAAGGACGACTTTGCCTGGGGTCTGGTGGCTGTGGTGGCACTGCAGCAAGGCGACATCCCCTCTGCCCGCTGTTGGCTTCGTACCGCCCTGCCCCATCGGCACGGCGCCCACTGGACGGTGACGGACGAAGTCGCCGCGCAAATCCTGCAGTCCAAGGCCATCACTGCCGCCGTGGACACAACTAACTGCACCAGTCCTCGTCACACCCCCGCACGGTCACCATGAACACCCACTACATCCACCGCCCTGCCCCGTCCCTTGTTCTGGCACTGGGGTTGCTGGCCAATGCCTTACCCGCAGCCCGTGCGCAAGACGTTGCAGACCTGCCGGCCCCGGTCCGGGGCATTGAGGCCTACACCAGCCGCCACACCCTCACCAACGGGTATGGCAACTGGCATGAAGCTGGCGTGCGCGGCCAATGGGGTGTGAACAACCAGCTGCTCGGCATGGAAATCGCCACCATGCGGCGGTTTGGAGAGTCGGGCCGGTTCATCGGGCTGTCCGACACCATGACCTGGAACGAAGACTGGTTCTCCATGCTATCGGTGGGCGCAGGCGATGGTGCTGCTTACCTGCCGCGCTACCGTGTGGACGGGTTCATCAACCGCAAGTTGCTGCCCACACGCCAATGGGTGGCCACCCTGGGGGCAGGTTACTACCGAGCGCCAGACGGCCACATCGACCGCAACATCAGCCTCGGGTCCACTTACTATTTCGATCTACCGTGGGTGGTACAGGCAGAAATACGCTTCAACAACAGCTCCCCCGGTGGCGTGCGTACCCATCAGCAGTTTGTGGCGGCCACCTGGGGGCGCGCGCACCACACGCAGATCATTGCCCGCCACGGCTGGGGGGCCGAGGGCTACCAGGCCATTGGCAATGGGGTATCTCTGGTCAACTTTGACAGTCGCCAGTCACAGCTCACACTGCGGCAGTGGCTGGGCCCACAGTGGGGCATTACTGCGGGCTTAGAGCGCTACCGCAACCCCTACTATTCTCGCAACGGCGCCAAGCTGTCGCTGTTTTGGGAACTGCCCTAGGTTGTCCGAGCCTGCAGCGTCTAAGCGACAGCGCCTGACATGACCCGTTCATAGGTCTCCAGATCCTGGTCAAAGCACCCACAGCTTTGCGCCAGCAATGCCTCCCGGTCCAGCACAAGGATATGCCCGCGCGTGTACTGGATTACACCGCTCTCTTGCAGCTTGCCGGCCGCCAGCGTCACACCAGCCCGGCGTACCCCCAGCAGGTGCGCCAGCGTCTCGTGCGTCATCTGAATGTCGGGGGTGCGCAGCCGCGTTTCGCTCATCAGCAGAAACCGCGCCAGACGCTGCTCCAGCGAATGAAAGTGCCCGCAGGCCACCATCGTGCCCATTTGCGATAGCTCGACATACAGATAGCGGGTGGTCAGCAGGCTCAGCGTCCGGTTGGCCAAACAATGGCTGCGCCAGGCATCCAGCTGGATTCGCCATGCCTGGCCTGCCCCCGAAACCACCGCATCAAAGGCCGAGGCCGTCACCCCCAGCCCTGCGCTGGCACCCAACATGCCCTCAAAGCCGATCTGTCCGGCCTCAAAGTGCCGCGCGTCCTCCAGGTTGGAGAGCAAAGAGATCATGCTGTTGGTGGGAAAGTACACATGGCTGAGTCGTTCACCCGCTCGCCCCAATACTTGCTGGCTTTCCAGTTCGACCCACTCGGCAACGGACAGCAGGCGCGACCGCTCTGTAGGCCGCAAAAGGGCCAGCAGTCGGTTCGCGAGGGATTGGTCGATGTGTGGCTTCTTGACAGCAGGACGGGATCGTTTTGAATTCTCGGAGGAGACGCCGTCTCTGTCTGTCTGCTGGCGTACATGGAGCTTACGCAAGCCAGCCCTCATGCCGCCGTGCTCCCGCCCAACACGGCTTTGGTGCGCAGATAGAAACCCAATTCATTGATGGTGACCAGGCTGCGGTTGGCCGCAAAGGTTTTTTCCATGGCCGCCAGTTGTGTACGCGCGTGGCTGCCCTGCCCTCGAAGCGCGGCAACGTACCCGAGGATGGCCCACGGGAAAGGGTCATAGCGCCCGGTTTCCCAGCCTGGTGAGCGCGTGTTGAGGAAGTTCCACCCTGCTGCAAACAGCCCGGTCAGCTCGCGCAATCCAAAGGCCTGCGGGTACACCTGACAAGTGGTGCCAGGATAAAACTCTGCGCTGGGTGCCAGCGCGGCGTCGCTGGCCAAAAGTGACTGCTCTGGGACCTTGTAGAGCTGGCGCGCAATGCCTTCTGCGGTATTGGTCGCCAGCAGGTCATAGTAGTTGGCTTCAGACAGTTCGCTGCGCGACCGCAGCACCGCCGCAAAGTCGCGCAGACCTCGGTAACCTTCGCAGTTGTCCATGAGGTAGCCGCTGGCGTTGGTCTGGCTGCGCGGCGCCTGAAACACTGCAGTCAGCCCCGAAGGCTTGGCAGTCAATGCCAGGTTGCGGTAAGCGATATTTTTGAGGGCCGCTTTGCGCGCCTCCCACCAGGCCCAATTGCCACTGGCCGCCACATAGCGCGACGCCAGGGACAGAAAGGTGGATGCATAGGCGTCGTCCGAGTCAGCCAGCACCTTCTTGACCACCGAGGTATTGGCCCGGCCATAGGGGAACTCAATATCCGAAATGGTGCTGGTGGCAGGATCGGTGCTGGCCAGGTACAGATTCAGATACGGGAGGACGTATGTTTCCAGATCCGGCGCACTGAGCATGGGCACCAAGGGCAACAATCCCAGGTTGGCGAAGTACCAGTTCAGGCGTCCATTGGGCGCCAGCTCGTAGCCACCGGCATAGGGACCCGACAGGATGCGCAACGCCTTGATCTCCGCTACAGCATCGATGGGCGCGCGAGCTTCTGACGCCCAGCTGGCCGAACACAAAAGCAACCCAGCCCCCAAGGCTGGCACCTTTTCTAGCAATGAACGACGCCGCATGTGCACGATCTCCGAACGCAAGCCCGGACACCGCTTTCAACATCTGGAGAGCAACAGCGCAAAAAGAAGCGCACTGCCAGGAAGGCCGACACCCCCGGGTGAAGGGTGGCGTACTTATTTTGCAGAAGATGCCTTCGATTTCTTCACTGCGTACGCAGGCGTACAGACAGGTGAACCTGGCAGCGCCGCAGACGGTACGGCTGAACAGACCCGACAGGGGAATGAGCGCCCTAATGTGTAGCGGACAAGGGGGCCGTGCTGGCCGCCCATGCATACAGAGCCACAAACACCATCATGTCGAAAAGCGCCCCGAAACACAGGTACAGCACGGGCATGAATACCACCGACAAGTGCTGCAGAACCAGCAGGTGCACCATGGCTTGCTGCGGCACCATGACCCCAAAGAACAACAGGATAAGCAAGGTATGCACGACCTTGGCCTGCCAGCTGATTTGCAGCGGGTAGTAGCCGAGCGCCATCAGCACCGGTATGGCCAGAATGAGCAGATAGCCAGCATCCAGCAGGTCCATGACATGGTTCAGCACCAAGTGCGGGAACGGCATCGGCGCAAACCAGAAGTACAGCAGCGCCAGCGCCTGCACCACGCACAGCACCCGCACCAGATACTGCGCGGGAAGCCATCGCCCTCGCAGGCGCAGTGCCAGCCCCCAGGCCACCACAGTCAGCACGGCAGCCAGGGCAGCACCAGTGGTGATGGACAGCCCCAGGTCACCCGCGCCTGGCAACCAGCTCATCCCCAACAGGTCCTGGCGTGATGACACTGCCGCTGGCTGCAGCGGCATATGCAGCCACCGCGCCCAGGTGAGCAGGTAGCTGCGCCAAAAACCGTACAGAGGCTCCCGCAAAGCGTAGATCAAAGACAACCACACCACCGGCAGCCCCACCATTTGCAAAAGCAGCCATGGGTTGAGCCGGATGCGGCTGAGAGCGCGGTGGGGCAACTGGTGCCTGTGGGTTTGTTGGGCCTGCGCCAACAGGCCGCGCGCAGCATTGAAAGCCAACTCGCGGTCTTGGCGGCTGTGGGGAGTAACGGTGGGATGTGGCAAGGGGAAGCCCTCTGTGGCGGTTCAGCGGATGGAACAATGCGAGGGTGCAGGCCACCGACCAGCCATGCAATGCGGGTGCGCCGCGTTCACGCCGACCACACAATGCCCAGTTGGCGGGCCCACACGGTGCCATGCGCCCGGGCGCCCGCCTCCGCCATGATGGTTTCTGCGCTGACGGTGGTGAGGGCCTGCGGCGAGCCCACCTGTACCCCAGCGCCGAGCAGGATGCCCGATTCGGACACCACGGGTCCGGCCACCTGGGCATGGTCCAGGAGCTGGATCTGCTTTTCACTGCATAGCGAGTCCTGCACCCGCGCGTGGTCGCCCATGACGATGCCGCCACGGGCTTTCACGTCGCCTTCAATCACGGTGCCAGCCCCAATGAGCAAACGCCCCGTGACCACCAGCGAGCCGTGATACCGGTGCATGCGTGGCAGCTTACAGTCGCCGCGCACGAGCGTCACATGCTCGCTCTGGCGAAGAGCACCCTCCAACCGATCAAAGCTGGCCTCGATCAAAGGTGCATGCTCGCGTTCAGGTTGCAGGGCCGCATCACCACCAAAGCGGATGTGTGGCGCTTGGATCCGCTCAAAACAGCAGTCGGCCTCCAGCTCCACGGCGGTCGATGAAGACAGGCGCCGCAGCCCCGAACAGCCCCGGGCCAGATGCAGGGACGCGTCGGCATGTGCCCACTGCCCCACATCGCTACCCGCACCCAGCCGGATACGGCCCTGCGCCAGCAGGCCCACAAAGCGGCTGCGGGCCGGTGCTTCGAAGTCACCATGCACGAACAGCGGTGCAGCACATTGGATCGCTGTCTGCGGCTTGACCGAGCCTAGGCAAACCAGGGGTCGCAGCATGCCGGCCCAGTTCACGCCCTCCAGTGACACCGGCGCAAAATCAAACTCGTTGGCATAAGGACCCGGCACTTGCGCCTGGTGGGCCTGCACCAGCGCGCGGAACCGGTCAGCGAAATGATCGATGTCGGTGGTGTAGTGCGGCAACACCTGCAATGCCTCGGTGTCGGTGGGGTGCCGCCACTCGCGCCAGGTGGGACCAAAGGCAATCACCATCAATCCCGAGCTGATCAATACAAAGGCCAGGTAGAACAAGGCGGTGTTCATTGTTCGACGCTCGGTTGCCGGTAGCGCACGGTCTTGTCCCACACCATGTCGCGGCGCAGCAGCTTGTCCATCAACTGCCCCCACACCGATGAAGATATGGCAAACAGGCTGATCACGAAGCCCAGCAGGCTGAGCGGCAGCAGCCGCAACCGCCTGCGTTTGCCGTCCAGCAGCACCGCTACGGCGATCTCAAAAAACGCGGCGAAGTTACCCAGCGTGCCATAGGCCATGAGCGCAAACAAGGAGATCAGCCCCGTCAGCATGTCCCCGGCATTGAAAAAATACAGGCCCAGCGCCAGCAGCCAACCCACCAGCAGCAACGGCGGCAGCACAAAAACACACAAAAGCAGCAGCCCGTCCAGGCGTTCTCGCCAGCTCAAGTAGGGACTGAATGCAAAGCGCAAGCCATAGCGCACCATCACTTGGTTGTGCCCCTTGGCCCAGCGCTTGATCTGCTTGATGCGCACCTGCCAGTCCTGAGGCACCTCCTCATAGCACTCGGACCTATTGGTGTAGACAGTCTTCCAGCCGTTGAGCAAAAGCCGATAGGTAATGTCCGTGTCTTCGGCCAGCGTATCGTCGTGCCAGCCGCCCACCGCGGCCACAGCAGAGCAGCGCACGCCCCCCACGGTGCCGCCGTACTGGGGCACCAGGCGAAGGTTCATACGAGCCTGCTGGTCCACCTGGTAGCCGCCGCTTCGCTCCAAATCCAGCATGCGTGTGAGCAGGTTCACCCCCGTGTTGACCGGCACCACGCGGCCCATCACTGCCCCCACCTCGGGGTCGAAAAATGGCGCTACCAACTGCTTGAGCAGCCCACGGCCGGGCACATAGTCGGCATCGAAGATGATCACAATGTCGCCCTGCGCGTGCTGCAGGGCATCCTTGAGCGCTGCCGCCTTGCCTGGCTTGCCCTTGGTACGGTGAAACGGCACGATTCGCCCTGGGTAACGGCCTACCCAGTCATCGATGATCGCGCGCGTGCCATCGGTAGACCGGTCGTTGACCGGCACCACCTTCAGCCGGTCGAGCGGGTAATTGGTGTCCAGCAGGGCCTGCAAGCATCCGGCGATCACCTGTTCTTCGTTGTGGGCAGCGATGAACACCGTGATCAGGGGCCAGTCTGCCTGATCGATGTCCAGGTACGGGTGGCGCTGGTGCCCTAGCAGGCGGTTCAGTGTGAGCACTCCATGCCGGGTGGCATACACCATCATCACCACGATGATCATGGCCAGCAGCGCCGCCATGGTGGACAGCACCGCATATGCCACAGGGCCAGGCACCCACCGCTGACTGAGCGCTTCGATGGATTCAAGAGGCTGCGTCATCGGGGCCGCCCACGTACTGGCGCTGCCCAACAGGGTGGCAAATGCCGTCGCAAACCACAGCCACCGCGCCGGGGGAACATGGGGTGCAGCGCTGCGCTCGGCATCAACAAGCCGCCGGCTGTCTCGATTCAAGTGCATAGAACGCCTTTTGTTCCGACCACTGCTGGACCCTGTGCACAGGACGTGGAGCGGCGGCGTCTTGCGACCCCGTTACGTCACACCCTGCAGGGATGTGAGACGGAATGTAAGCAGCAGGCGGGGCACGGTCTGTTCGATGGCGAACACAGGCAAAGTCCAAGCGCAAAAGGGCCGTGGATGGGGCTCAATGCACCCGTGCCGTCAGTCGCCGTCCACCCACTGCACGCTATCGGGCCAGCGATGGCGATGGGTTGGGCGAGACAGTCGCCTCGCGGTTTGCAAATTGGAACGCTGCATGGGTGCTCAGAAACACCCTGCCCTCCAAACGCAGCCCCAGCGGCGTGGTCTGCAGGCGGTCCAGCACAGGCCCTTTGACCTCTGCCAGTAGCAATGCCATGCCGCGCTGGGCCAGGCTGCGCTCTAGGTCGGTGAGCACACCCAAGGCTGTGGTGTCGATCTGGTTGATGGCCGAGCACACCAACAGCACATAGTGCGTGTCAGGCTGTGCCGCCACCAGAGACTCCACCTTATCGAGCAACGCGTCCGAATTGGCGAAATACAGGCTTTCGTCGACCCGCACGGCAATCAGGCCGGGTTCGATAGTGACTGCATGGCGGGCGACGTTGCGGAAATGCTCCGTGCCTGGCACGCGCCCCACGACCGCAATGTGCGGATGGCTGCTGCGCCACACCAAAGTGCCCAGCGACAACGCCACCCCCATCAGGATGCCGACTTCCACGCCCAAAGCGATCACGCCCCCTGCGGTGGCCAGCAGGGCCATGGCATCCGCCTTGTCGTAATGCCAAGCCTCGCGCAGTGTCTCTACGTCAATCAGGGACACCACCGCCACGATGATGGTGGCCGCCAGCACGGCATGGGGCAGATAGTGAAACAGCCCGGTCAGCGCGGCAATCACCACACCCATCAGCACGGCAGAAATGACACCTGCCAGGGGCGTGTTGGCGCCCGCCGCAAAATTGACGACCGAGCGCGCAAAGCCGCCCGTGACGGGGAAACCGCCCGACAGCGCACTGGCGACATTGGCCGCTCCCAAGCCCAGCAGCTCCCGGTTGGGCTGAATGCGCTGCTGCCGCTTGAGCGCCAGCGATTGCGCTACCGACACACTTTCCACAAAGCCCACCAGCGAGATCAGCAGCGCAGGCAGCCACAGCGAGCCCACAGACGACATAGATACCGCCGGCAGCCCAAGCTGTGGCAGGCCCTGGGGCACCGTGCCGACAATGCTGACCCCTGCCGTCTGGTCCCAGCGCATGGCGGCCACCAAGGCGGTGGACACCATCACCGCCAGCATCGGCGCCAGTTTGGATGCGACGTCTGCCAACCGAGGGCTGGCTCCCAGGCGGAACAGCCAAGGGGACAAGGACTTGCGCGCCAGCACTAGAAACAACACGCTGCCCGCACCAATGCCCAGCGTGACCAAGTTGGTTGCGGGCGCTGCGTGCGCGAGCTGCACCAAGGTGTCAAACACGTCGGTACCGCCGGCCCTTACCCCCAGCAGGTGCTTGACCTGCCCCACGGCGATGAGCACTGCCGAGCCGGAGATAAACCCGCTGATGACCGGATGGCTCAGAAAATGCGCCAGGAAGCCCAGCCGCAATGCGCCAAATAGCAGCAACATGCCTCCTGACAGGAGTGACAGCAGCATGGCCAGCGCCACGTAATCGGGCGAGCCAGCCGCCGCTAGCGGCTG
>NZ_QAIM01000358.1:0-4640 GCF_003061035.1 Acidovorax sp. HMWF018 | reverse complement strand
CAGCCAGCGTCATGCTGGAGCCCAGCATGGCGTAGGCAATGATGGGCAGGATGCTGGCGTACAAGCCGACCTCGGGGGGCAACCCCGCCAGCAGCGCATAGGCCAGGCTCTGCGGGATCAGCATCACCGTCACGATCACGCCGGCGACCATGTCGCCGGAGAGCCAGGACTTCTGGTAGTTGCGAACCCAGCCGGGGATGAAGTTCATGATGGTTCCAGGGTGTTCAGGACGCTTCGGCGTCCAAGTCCTGCGCCAGCCCGAACAACTGTGCAGACCGGGCGCCTGGACGGCAAAACGCCAACATGGGCTTGGGGGCCGAGATCAGGACCTTGTGCATGGCCTGCACCTGTTCCGGCGTGATGGAGCCACTGACCACGGGCAGATACACATAGTGCAGCCCGGCCACTGCGGCAGCGCGCTCCATTTCAGGGCTGGTAGGTTGTGCGCCACCGCCCTCCCCGTCGGGCCGGTTGTTGATGATGGTCTTGAAGCCCTGCTGGGCCAAAGAGGCAAAGTCCGTGGTGGCCAGCTGGGGCGACACTGCGAAGTCGGGGGTCAGGGCAATGATCTGCAGCGGCATGTCAGCGGGCTCCGGTCTGGGTAGGTGGGGCGCGGTGGGACATGCGCTCGGCCAGTTCAAACAGCCACATGCCCGCCAGCATCGCCATCACAAACACGATGGCTTTGGGCTGGCCCGCGCCCGCCGAAACGATGGCGGGCCCCGGGCAAAAGCCTGCAATGCCCCAGCCCGCACCAAAGATGAGGCTTCCGACCACCAGACGGCGATCAATGTCGCGCGGCGTGGGCAAGTGCATGGCGCCGCCCAGGAAGCTGGTGGTCCGCTTCTTGGCTACGGCGAAGGCAAACACGCCCACCGCAATGGCTCCGCCCATCACGAATGCCAGCGATGGGTCCCACAAACCAGCCAGGTCCAGAAAGCCCAGCACTTTGCCGGGATCGGTCATGCCCGAGACGATCAGGCCCAGTCCGAAGATCAGACCCACCACAAACTCTGTAATGCGATTTTTCATAGCGATCAATGCTCCGATGAATGGGGATGCACTCAGGCCAGCGCGTGCCGGATGAGGAAGACGGTGACAAAGCCTGCCCCCATGAAGGCCAGGGTGGCCACCAGGGACCGGGGCGACATGCGCGAGAGTCCGCACACGCCGTGGCCGCTGGTGCAGCCCGATCCGTAACGGGTGCCGACACCCACCAGCAGGCCGGCGATCACCACCATGGCCCAGTTCGCATCAATGCGCGGCTGCGTGGGGCCGACCACCAGCCAGTAAAGGCCAGGCGCCACCAACATGCCCAGCACAAAAGCCAGGCGCCAGCCCATGTCACCCGCGCGGGGGCGCAGCAGCCCTCCCACAATGCCGCTGATGCCCAGGATGCGCCCGTTGAGAAGCACAAAAAGCGCTGAGGCAAGGCCCAGCAAAACGCCCCCAGCCAGGGCAGCCCAAGGGGTGAAATGGGTCCAATCGATCAGCATGGTTTGCTCTCCTGGGCGGGGCCACAAAATTGTTCAAACAGCACGTTCATCACCGCCAGGGCCTGGGGGCTGGCGATCTCGTAATAGATGTTTTTGCCGTCACGGCGCGTGTTGACGAGGCCCTCCTCGCGCAATACGCCCAACTGCTGCGACAAGGTGGGCTGGGAGATGCCCACCAGCTCCTCCAGCTCGCCCACCCGCTTTTCGCCCTGCGTCAGCTGGCACAGCAGCAGCAGGCGGTCGCGGTTGGACAAAACCTTCATCAAGCGGCAAGCGCTGTCGGCGGACCTGCGCAAGGCTTCCAGGTCCATTTGTGCTTCTGCGTGCATGGTGGCGCGCTCCTTTTCAAATTCGATGTTGATATTATATTGACTAACAATCTATTTGTCAATAAACTATTAACATCGAAATTAAATACGGAGCCCTTTGATGAAGCCCCAGATAGAAGCCTTCTTTGATGACGCCACCTGGACGGTGAGCTATGTGGTGTTCGATCAGCCTGGCGGCCACTGCGCGGTGGTGGATTCGGTGCTGGACTACGACCCGAAGTCGGGCCGCACCCGCACGCGGTCAGCCGACAAGATCGTGGAGTTTGTGCAAAGTCAGGGGCTGACGGTGCAATGGATTCTGGAAACCCATGCCCACGCGGACCACCTGTCGGCCGCGCACTACCTTCGCGACAAGTTGGGCGGAAAGATCGCCATTGGTGCGTCCATCACCCAGGTGCAGGACGTATTCAAGAAGGTGTTTCATCTGGAGCCCGGGTTCCACCCCGATGGCAGCCAGTTCGACCAGCTGCTGCACGACAACGAGGTCTTCCACATCGGCCAGCTGGAGGCCCAGGCGCTGGCAGTGCCCGGTCATACACCCGCCTGCATGGCCTACCAGGTGGGTGACGCTGTGTTTGTGGGAGACACCCTCTTCATGCCCGATGTGGGCACAGCGCGCTGCGACTTTCCCGGGGGCAATGCCCACACGCTGTACCAGTCGGTGCGCAAATTGCTCAGCTTGCCGGATGAAACCCGCCTGTTCATGTGCCACGACTACCCACCCGCAGGGCGTGCCGTGGCCTGGCAAACCACCGTCGCCGACCAGCGTGCAAAGAACATCCATGTGCATGACGGAGTGACCGAAGAGGCCTTTGTGGCGCTGCGCACCCAGCGCGACGCGACGCTGGAGATGCCCGTGCTCATCCTGCCCTCGGTGCAGGTCAACATCCGTGCGGGGGAAATGCCGCCGCCGGAAGCCAATGGCGTGACCTATCTCAAGATTCCCGTCAACGCGCTGTGACACGCTGCCGCATCCGCACCACCCTACCCACCGCAGGAACGCCGACATGAAAACAGCCCACGATCTCGTCACCGCCGCCAAGGCCCTGGTGCAGGAAGTACCGCTGGACCAGGCCGACGAAGCCATCCGCACCGCCGACGTGCTAATCGATGTGCGAGAGGCCGACGAATACCAGGCAGGACATATCCCGGGCGCGATTCACGCCTCGCGCGGGGTGTTGGAGTTCCGCCTCAGCAGTACGCCCGAACTCAGCGCACGCGACCTCAAGGTGGTGCTGTACTGCAAGACCAGCGGCCGTGCCGCACTGGCCGCGCGGGCCATGCACGACATGGGCTATCTGCAGGTGCAGTCCATCGCCGGCGGCTTTGACGCCTGGGTGGCTGCAGGCAAGCCTGTCGCGGCGCCTGCGTCCCCCTCATTCGACTGACCGGGCAGCGAGCGCATTCCGCGTTCGCTGCGCTTGTGCAAGCAGTGCCCATCCCGGGCCATAACCTCAGAGCAAGGAAATCATCATGAACATCAACGTAGGAACCGTGGACCGCGTGCTGCGCGTCTTGGCAGGCCTGGTCCTGATCGCACTGGCCGCCACCGGCACGGTGGGCTGGTGGGGATGGCTGGGCGTGGTGCCACTGGCCACCGGCCTGTTTCGCTTCTGCCCCGCTTACACGCTGCTTGGCATCAACACCTGTCCCATGAAGAAATAAACCGCCGACAGGCGCCGACACACGCAGAGTCCGGTGCCCTCAAGGCCCCAGCAAGGAACCATTCCATGAGTACGTTCGACCACATCGGCCTGATCCAGGGCATCAACGAAAGCCTGGCTACCTTCCGAAAGGCCCAGCCTGACGCCATGCGGGGCTTTGCGCAGCTTGCGCAGGCCTCGATGGCGGAAGGTGCGTTGACCAGCAAGCACAAGGAGCTGATTGCCCTGGCCATTGGCGTCACCCAGCGCTGCTCCGGGTGCATCGGTTTTCATGTCAAGGCACTGCAAAAGCTCGGTGCCACCCGCGCAGAGCTGGAAGAGATGTTGGCCGTGTGCGTTTACATGGGCGGTGGCCCGGCACTCATGTACACGGCCGAGGCCCTGAAGGCCTGGGACACCATGGCCGCCGCCAGCGCACCCGCCGCAGCCTAACGCAGCAACCCTGCCATCCGTCCGCTGCCGTCGCGCGCTCGACACCCCGGCGTACCGTCCGTCAGACTGGCGGCGATAAATCGGTTTACATTTTGGGCATCTATCCGCGAGACTGTTACCAAAACAGGAGGGGGTGTCCATGCAATCTCATCGTCGTCATGGGTTGGAACGGGTGTTGTCCAAGGCATGGGCCGCAGGGGTCATTGGCGCGGCCTTGCTGGCCGCGAGCAACGTGCAGGCGCTGGAGCCACCCACCGGCCCTGTCATCCTCACCATCCACGGCGCCATCACGCAGACCAACCGGGGCCCGCAGGCGCAGTTCGACATGAAGATGCTGGAGAAGCTGCCGCAGCACAGCTTCTCCACCCAAACCCCCTGGTACCCCAGCGCTGTCACGTTCACTGGCCCCCTGCTGCGCGATGTGCTGGCGGCGGTGGGCGCCAAGGGCACCAAGATCACCGCCGTGGCCCTGAATGACTACAAGACCGAGATCCCGGCAGACGACGCCACCAAGCACGACGTGATCGTGGCGCGCCTGATGAACAACCGGCCCATGCCCATCCGCGAAAAAGGCCCGCTGTTCATCGTGTACCCGTTTGATACCAAGGCCGAGTTGCGCAGCGAGCTGTACTACAACCGGGCGGCCTGGCAGCTCAACGCACTGCACATCCGGTAGCCGCCCTCCCCGCTTCCCGCCCTATCTATGCTGCGCAGCCAAC
>NZ_QAIM01000357.1:0-1698 GCF_003061035.1 Acidovorax sp. HMWF018 | reverse complement strand
TACGGGTTCGCTTGAGTGACAATCCTAAAATCATTGCGATTAGGATGCTCGCTCCAATGACAAGAAAGTTATATACAGGGATCTGCAATCCACTTATGTCGATCGTTCCATATATTCCATATAGAGAGCTGTCCATTGATCTCGGTGCAGCACCCCAGAAAAAACGAAAAACATCCTGGAACATCAGCAAAAGACCAAAGGTCAGCAAAAGTTGATAGCTAGGGTCTCGCCTATATACGGGACGTAACAACAACTCTAACGGAGCTCCGACTGTTCCAACGAGTACACCAGACAACACAAGTGCTGGAACAAGAAAAATCATCGGCATTTGCCATTGGTGCAAGAGGCCGACAGCCGTAATAGCAAAAAACGCTCCCAGCGCATAGAACGAACCACAGGCAAGATTGACGACCTTTTGAACGCCAAAGATGAGTTGCAGACCGCAGGCGACAAGAAACAAAATCGCGGCTTGGAAGAGACCGGCTAAAAAGAGGTTGGCATACTGCATTGAAGCATCCATTTCATGCGTGTACGGAATTTTTAACTTAGCGGAGTACGCTTAAAGCACACTCCGCTAACGAATAATTACACGCGGAAATCTGCAGTCTTGATCCATTTCCAGTAGTCTGCGCCTGCAGGCTTCTGCAATTGATCAGAAAACGCGGCGGTAATATCGGACAGCCCCGGGTACTCATGCTGAGTACTGTTCTTACTGAAGCCTTGGTAGAACATCTGTTCGGCAATCTTGTCGGCCCGATAACGCCCTCGGCCACCTAGACTTTCGATGTCGTTTCCGGCAATGGCATCAGCGATCTCATCAGTTTTTGGCCAGCGGCCGGCAGCCTTCGCCGCCTTCTCGACACCGGCTTTGTAAGCCATCAGATTGAAGTAGGCGCGGTCAGCCAATGTGGTCGGAATGGCCTTGTAGCGGTCCCTGTATTCCGCAACAAACGACTTCTGCAATTCGGATGCTCCGGGCAAGTCAAAGTAGAAGGTGTTCTGCCCCAGCAATGCACCCTCGGGAACGAAACTGGACCGCAGGTCATTGATTTGACCACCCGCCACGGCCGACACGATCTTTGCGTTGGCCAGCAGACCTGCCGCGGAGGCCTGCCGAAGAAAGATAGGAAGATCGGAGAGGAAGAGCGAATTGAAAATCAGATCAGGCTTGGCGGCGTTCAATGCCGCCACGTTCGTCGTGAGATCGGTGGCACCAACCCGGATCCATTGCTCAGAAACAACCTTGGCCTCGATGTCATAGCGAGACAACAACGTCTTGAACGTTTCCCAGCAGTTTCGCCCATACGAATAGTCGGAATTCACTCCTGCAATAGTTGCGAACTTACCTTTGAAGCGTTTGATGGCCATGAGCGAACTCATCACTGCTTCACACTCGTTGTCAGTCGACCGGAACACAAAACGAGTTTTTGGCATCGACTCTTGCACTCCGTTTTGTGTCGTTCCATCCCAGCACTGGAGCAGAACACGCTCATCCTCTGCGACGGGGGCGACTGCCAGAGTAACGCCGGTAGAAATCAGTCCATGAATGGCGTCCACCTTCTCCTGCAGTGCCAGATGGCGAAACCGCTCAACTGTGTCCTTGGGAGTGGTCTCCTCCTGAATGACGAGCTCCACTTTCCTACCTGCAATCCCCCCCGACCGGTTGATTCGGTCCACCCCCCACCGAACGGCTCGAAT
>NZ_QAIM01000356.1:12563-23049 GCF_003061035.1 Acidovorax sp. HMWF018 | reverse complement strand
GGCACAGGATCGAGCGGCAGCGCCTTGCACAACAGTCGGTATGACTTTAACGATGACATCCTGCCGCTGGGCGCTGCGCTGCACGCCAGCCTGATCGAGCAGGCCATGCCGCTGCCCGCGCTCTGATCAGGCGCGGGCGTCTGACTTCTCCACGCACACGCCGCTCACCCACCGGAAGTCTTCGTACCCTTCCATCCCACCCTTTCACTACCAGGAGATTTCCATGAAATTCCAGAAAAAAGTCGCTGTGACCGCTCTCTTCGCTGCGCTGGCTGCGACGAGTTTGGTAGCTCAGGCACAGACCGTTCGCATCGCCAACCAGGGCGATGCCCTGTCGATGGACCCGCACTCACTCAACGAGTCGCTGCAGCTGAGCGTGACCAGCAACGTTTACGAACCGCTGGTGGGCCGCAACAAGGACCTGAGCCTTGCGCCCGCATTGGCTACCAGCTGGAAGCAGATTGCCCCCACCGTGTGGCGCTTCGAACTGCGCAAGGGTGTGCAATTCCACGACGGCACGCCGTTCACGGCTGACGATGTGGTGTTCAGCTTCGCCCGCATGAAGGGCGATGGCTCTGACATGAAGGCCACCAACAGCGACATCAAGCAGGTGCGCAAGATCGACGACCACACGGTCGAGATCGACACTATGGCTCCCCAGCCCATCCTGCCAGACGTGATCACCACGTCCTACATCATGAGCAAGAAGTGGTGCGAGACCAATCAGGCCACAACCCCGGTAGACCGCCGCAAGGGCATCGAGAACGCGGCGTCGTTCCGCGCCAATGGCACCGGCCCCTTCCGCCTGCGTGAGCGCCAGCCCAACGTGCGCACGGTGTTCGTGCGCAATGGCGCCTACTGGGACAAGATCGAAGGCAATGCCACCGAAGTTGTGTTCACGCCCATCGGCAACGATGCCACGCGTGTGGCGGCCCTGCTGTCGGGCGAAGTGGACGTGATGGAGCCTGTGCCCGTGCAGGACATCGAGCGTATCAACGGCAGCGCCAATGCCCGCGCCATCACTGGCCCTGAGCTGCGCACCATCTTCCTGGGCATGGACCAGAAGCGCGACGAGCTGCTGTACTCCAACGTCAAGGGCAAGAACCCCTTCAAGGACAAGCGCGTGCGCCAGGCCTTCTACCAGGCCATCGACATCGAAGGCATCAAGAAGACCGTGATGCGCGGCGCCTCCAACCCCTCCGCGCTGATGGTGGGCCCCGGCATCAACGGCTTCCAGCCGGATGTCAAGCGCCTGCCCTATGACGTCGAAGCCGCCAAGAAGCTGATGGTCGAAGCCGGTTACCCCAACGGCTTTGAAGTCACCATGAACTGCCCCAACGACCGCTACGTGAATGACGGCCGCATCTGCCAGACCGTGGCCGCCAATCTGTCGCGCATCAACGTCAAGATCAACCTCGCGGCCGAGACCAAGGGCACGTACTTCCCCAAGGTGCTGCGCCGTGACACGAGCTTCTACATGCTGGGCTGGACCCCCACCACCTACGACTCGCACAACGCCCTGAATGCGCTGATGATCTGCCCCGACGACAAGACCGGAGCGGGCCAGTTCAACCTGGGTGCGTATTGCAACCCCAAGCTGGACGAACTGACCAAGAAGATCCTGGTCGAAACCGACAAGCCCAAGCGCGATGCCATGATCAAGGAAGCCTTCGATGTGCACACCGCCGACGTGGGTCACCTGCCGCTGCACCAGCAGGCGCTGGCCTGGGGTGTGAGCAAGAAGGTCAAGCTGGTGCAGATGGCCGACAACTACATGCCTTTCAAGTGGATCACCGTGAGCAAGTAATCCTGCTTGTTCCCGCCTGATCGATACGACGACTACAACAACGACAACGCCATCGGCTGATTCAAGCCCGCAACAACACCTGCAGCTACCCGTTGCGCGTGTTGTTGCCTGTTGATTGGTTTCCCACAATGAAAACTACCCTTGCCCGCTGGTTCGACAGCGACGTTGGCTACAGCTTCCGCACATCGCCGGTCGCCATGCTGGCCGCCGCCATTGCGCTGATTTGCCTGTTCTGTTCGGTGTTCGCCGGATGGGTGGCGCCCCACAACCCGTTCGACCTCACCACGTTGGAGCTGAGCGACGCGCGGCTGCCCCCGGCGTGGAGCGAAATGGGCTCCATGAAATACCCCCTGGGCACCGATGACCAGGGCCGTGACATCCTGTCCGCGCTGATCTACGGTGCGCGCATCTCCCTCGTGGTCGGCATTGCCTCGGTGCTGCTCTCCGTGGTGGTGGGTGTGGCCTTCGGTCTGCTGGCCGGTTTCCGGGGCGGCTGGGTGGATGCTGTGCTCATGCGCCTGTGCGATGTGATGCTCTCCTTTCCTGCCATCCTGGTCGCGCTGCTGATTGCCGGCGTGGGTCGTGCGCTGTTTCCCAATGCGCACGAGTCGCTGGCGTTCGGGGTGCTGATCCTCTCCATCTCCCTCACCGGCTGGGTGCAATATGCCCGCACGGTGCGCGGCTCCACGCTGGTGGAGCGCAACAAGGAATACGTGCAGGCGGCCCGTGTGACGGGGGTCCCGCCGCTGCGCATCATGCGCAAGCATGTGCTGCCCAACGTGATGGGGCCCGTGCTGGTGCTGGCCACCATCCAGGTGGCCACGGCCATCATCACCGAAGCCACGCTGTCCTTCCTGGGTGTGGGCGCTCCGCCCACTTCGCCCTCGCTGGGCACGCTGATCCGCATCGGCAACGACTACCTGTTCTCGGGCGAATGGTGGATCACCGTGTTTCCTGGCGCCATGCTGGTGCTGATTGCGCTGTCGGTCAACCTGCTGGGTGACTGGCTGCGCGATGCCCTGAACCCGCGCCTGCGTTGAGCCACAACAAGAACAAGAAAAGCGATATCTCCATGAGCCTTCTCGAAGTCAAAAACCTCGTTGTCGAATTCCCGGGTCGCCGCGGTACCCTGCGCGCCCTGGACGACATTTCCTTCTCCATTGCGCCCGGCGAGATCCTGGGCGTGGTGGGGGAGTCCGGCGCCGGCAAGTCACTCACCGGCGCTGCCATCATCGGCCTGCTGGAGCCGCCGGGCCGTGTGGCCTCGGGCCAGATCCTGCTGGAGGGCCAGCGCATCGACAACCTCAGCAATGAGGAAATGCGCCACATCCGTGGTCGCCGCATTGGCGCGATCTTTCAGGACCCGCTGACCTCGCTGAACCCGCTGTACACGGTGGGCCGACAGCTCACCGAAACCATCCTGGCGCACCTGCCGGTCAACGCCGCCGAGGCCCGCCAGCGCGCCATCCAGTTGCTCAAGGACACCGGCATTCCCGCAGCTGAAGAGCGCATTGACCACTATCCGCACCAGTTTTCCGGCGGAATGCGCCAGCGTGTGGTGATCGCCCTGGCCCTGGCGGCCGAGCCCAAACTCATCGTGGCCGATGAGCCCACCACGGCGCTGGATGTGTCCATCCAGGCGCAGATCATCACGCTGCTCAAGAACATCTGCAAATCACGCGGTGCGGCCGTGATGCTGATCACCCACGACATGGGCGTGATTGCCGAAACCTGTGATCGCGTGGCCGTGCTGTACGCCGGCCGCGTGGCCGAGATCGGTCCGGTGCACGATGTGATCAACCAGCCGTCGCACCCCTACACGAGCGGGTTGATGGCCTCCATCCCCGACATGACGATGGACCGTGAACGTTTGAACCAGATCGATGGCGCCATGCCGCGCCTGAACGCCATTCCCCGTGGCTGCGCCTACAACCCCCGCTGCCCCAAGACCTTTGACCGCTGCATGACCGACCGCCCCGACCTGATGGATGCAGGCGCTACACGCGCTGCTTGCTGGCTGCACGCTGGTGCCGCGACCCAAGCCGAGGTGACCGCATGAGTGCCACCGCAACGAAAAGCAAGGCCCTGGTCCAGGCGCACGACCTGGCCAAGACCTTTGACGTCTCCGCTCCCTGGCTCAACCGTGTGATCGAACGCAAGCCCCGCACCCTGTTGCATGCGGTGGATGGCGTGAGCTTCGAGATCGAGAAGGGCAAGACGCTGGCCCTGGTGGGCGAGTCCGGCTGCGGCAAGAGCACCGTGGCCCGCCTGCTGGTGGGGTTGTATGAGCCCACTCGCGGCGGCCTCACCTTCGACAACCAGGACGCGCACGCCGCCTTCAAGGGCAACGATGCCAAGGCCATGCGCCGCCGCATCCAGATGATCTTCCAGGACCCGTACGCCAGCCTGAATCCGCGCTGGCTGGTGGAGGACATCATCGGAGAGCCGCTGAAAGAACACGGCCTCATCACCGACAAAGAACAGCTCAAAACCCGCGTGGGCGAGTTGCTCAAGTCCGTGGGGCTGTCGCCGCTGGACATGGTCAAGTACCCGCACCAGTTCTCGGGCGGGCAGCGCCAGCGCATCTCGATTGCACGCGCCCTTGCCACCGAACCCGAGTTCCTGGTGTGCGACGAGCCCACCAGCGCGCTCGATGTGTCGGTGCAGGCCCAGGTGCTCAACATCATGAAAGACCTGCAGCGCGAACGGCAGCTCACCTACCTGTTCATCAGCCACAACCTGGCCGTGGTGCGCCACGTGAGCGATCAGGTCGGCGTGATGTACCTGGGCCGGCTGGTGGAGCTGGCCGATAAACACACGCTGTTCGACACGCCGCGCCACCCCTACACGCGCATGTTGCTCGATGCCATCCCCAAGATGCACGACACCGGCAAGGCCCGCACACCGGTACAGGGCGAGGTACCCAACCCGTTGAACCCGCCGCCCGGCTGTGCGTTCAACCCCCGTTGCCCGCATGTCAATGACCGCTGCCGCACCGAGCGCCCCCAGCTCCTGAGCATTGGCGGCATTCGCATTGCGTGCCATGCGGTGGAGGAAGGGCGCATCTGATACCAGCCGCCACGCGGGTGTGCTGACGCGCGGCGGAGGGACTCATCCCGCAGTGCTACTGTCGCAGTAGCGATTGCTATCAATAAAATAGCTGCTGGCGCAATGAATACCTGCGCTTGCGGCTATTTTTGCTTGTAAACGCGCAGAAGATGCTCATCCTGGATCCGCAGTCACTCCTTGGCCGGCTGCGGGCAGGGCACGCCCCAGCAGGTAGTCAATGCAGGTGCGCACCGCCCGGGTCTGGTGGCGGTTCGGCATGTAGAGCATGAACATCTGGGTGCCAAAAATGCTCAGCCGCCAGTCGTTGAGCGTGGTCAGCACTTCGCCGCTGGTCACGGCGTCCTGCACCACGTAATCCGGTACCAGCCCTACGCCCAGCCCTGCCAGGATGCCCTGGCGCAGAAACGGAAAGTGCTCCGAAATGAGGGTGGGCTCCAGCATGGCCTCCTGGCGCTGGTCACCCCGGTACCCGCGCAGGCGCAGCTGCTTGCCTACCACCCCTGCGGTGATCACCGGCGCGGCCTGCAGAGCTTCGAAGTCCTGGGGCAGCCCATGCGTCTCGGCGTACTCGCGCGATGCGCAGGCGATGTAACGCACGCTGCCCAGGTCGCGCGCCACCAGCGTGGGCGGGGGCTCGGGCATCACGCGGATGGCGATGTCCACCTCATCACGGATCAGGTCATCCACCCGGTTTTCAAAGCGCACATCCAGCACGATGCCGGGGTACAGCCGCTTGAAGTCGATCAGCCAGTCCGACATCACCATCTGCCCGTAGCCACTGGGCACGCTCAGGCCCACGCGGCCCTGCAGGCCTTGGCCCAGCGTGGCAATCGTCTCGCGCGCGGCCAGCATTTCGTTCTGAATGGCGCGGCCATGGGCGTACAGGCGCAGGCCCACCTCGGTGGGCTCCACCCGGCGTGTGGTACGGCGCACCAGCTGCACACCCACCGATTTTTCCAACTGGTGCAAGTGGTAGCTCACATTCGCACGCGTCATCTTCAGGTTGCGCGCGGCCTGGCTCAGGTTGCCGGCATCAAGGATGTCGACCAGCACGGTGAGGGAGGTGAGTTCCATAGGCGGGATAGGTGGGGCGGCGCCTGAACGCTCGTTTGCCGCAGTTTGTCAAAAGAAGTTTGACAGTCTGTCAATGGGCTATGTAATTGTCAAGATTACTTCGCGCATCAACAATCCCCCGGTCATCAACAGGCACAGCCATTGACCAGGAGACTTCCCCGTATGCACGCCGCCGCTGCCGCATCTTCCGTTGTTACCACCGCGCTGCATGGCGATGTTCTGGTCGTCACCATCGACAACCCGCCCGTCAATGCCCTGGGCGCCGCCGTGCGCCAGGGCCTGTTGGTGGCCATGCAGCAGGCGCAGGCCGACGCCGCCGTGGTCGCCGTGTTGCTGGTGGGCGCGGGCAAGGCCTTCATTGCCGGGGCGGACATCCGCGAATTCGGCAAGCCACCGGTAGCACCCATCCTGCCCGAGGTCTGCCGCGCCATCGAAAACCTGAACAAGCCCGTGGTGGCCGTGCTGCACGGCGCAGCCCTGGGCGGCGGGCTGGAGGTGGCTTTGTCGGCCCACTACCGGCTGGCCCTGCCAGTCGCCACGCTGGGCCTGCCCGAGGTGAACCTGGGCCTGCTGCCCGGCTCGGGCGGCACCCAGCGCGCCCCGCGCCTCATGGGCGCGCAGGCTGCGACCACCCTCATGCTCAGCGGCCAGCCCCTCAAGGCCCAGGCCGCGCTGCAAGCCGGCCTGGTTGACAAGCTGGTGGAAGGCGCCGACCCGCTGGCCGCAGGCCTGGCCTACGTGCGCGAACTGCTGGCTGCCAACGCCCCCGTGCGCCGCACGCGTGACCTGGCCATTGCCGAGCCGCAGGCTGCGCTGGCCTGGCTGGACGCACAGAAGGCCGAGACAGCCAAAAAGTCGCGCGGCCTGTTCTCTCCCCTCAAGATCATCGAATGCGTGCAGGCCGCGTTGCAACTGCCGTTTGACGAAGGCATGGCCCGCGAGCGTGCGCTGTTCATGGAGTGCCTGGACAGCCCGCAGCGCGCCGGTCTCATCCACACCTTTTTTGCCGAACGCGAGGTCGTCAAGGTGCCCGAAGCACAGGCCGCACAGCCGCGCCCCGTGGCCAGCATTGCCGTCATCGGCGGCGGCACCATGGGCGCGGGCATTGCAGTGGCAGCCCTCGATGCCGGCTTGCCGGTGACCATGATCGAGCGCGACGCCGAGTCCATCGCCCGTGGCCGCGCCAATGTCGAGAAGGTCTACAACGCCCTGGTGGCCAAGGGCCGCATGACTGAAGCTGCCCAGGCCGCCGTGATGGCGCGCTACACCGGTAGCACCAGCTATGCCGACATCGCCAATGTGGATCTGGTGATCGAGGCCGTGTTTGAAGACATCGAGGTCAAGAAGGCCGTGTTCCGCGAGCTGGACCGCGTGTGCAAGCCCGGCGCCGTGCTGGCCACCAACACCTCCTACCTCGACATCGACGCCATTGCCGCTGCCACCGGCCGCCCGCAGGATGTGATCGGCCTGCACTTCTTCAGCCCCGCCAACATCATGAAGCTGCTGGAGATCGTGGTGCCCGCCAAGGTGGCACCCGACGTGGTGGCCACGGCTTTTGAGCTGGCCCGCAAGCTGAAAAAGGTGCCTGTGCGCGCGGGCGTGTGCGACGGCTTTATCGGCAACCGCATCCTGGCCGTATACAAGCAGGCCGCTGACTACCTGCTGGAAGACGGCGCAAGCCCCTACGAGATCGACGCTGCCGTGCGCGGCTTTGGTTTTGCCATGGGCCCGTTCCAGGTGACAGACCTGGCCGGTGGAGACATTGGCTGGGCCACGCGCAAGCGCCGCGCTGCCACGCGCGACCCCAAGGCCCGGTACGTGGAGATTGCCGACCGCATCTGCGAACGCGGCTGGTTTGGTCAGAAGACCGGGCGCGGGTTCTACCTGTACCCCGACGGTGCCCGCACGGGCCAGCCCGACCCAGAAGTGCTGGCCATAGTGGATGCCGAGCGCGCCAAGAAAGGCGTCACGCCCCGCAGCTTCAGCGCCGACGAGATCATGCGTCGCTACATGGCCGCCATGGTCAACGAAGGCGCCAAAGTGGTGGCCGAAGGCATTGCCCTGCGCCCGCTGGATGTGGACGTGACCTTTGTCGCGGGCTACGGCTTTCCGCGCCACCGTGGCGGCCCGATGAAGTGGGCCGACATGACGGGGCTGGACACGGTGCTGGCCGATATCCGCGAGTTCGCCCAGGAAGACCCACTGTTCTGGCAGCCCGCGCCGCTGCTGGAAAAGCTGGTAGCCGAGGGGCGCAATTTCGACAGCCTGAACAAGGCTGCATAGCGCAGAGTCTGCCTGACCTGCATTGCACGCGAAGCGTTTTCAGTCAGTCCCACCGTATTCGAGTCATATTGGCCTCTAGCGCTTTATGCATAAGCGCAAAAAGCTATCAAATCAGGAGCAAATCATGCGTGAAGCCGTCATCGTTTCCACCGCCCGCACCCCATTGACCAAGTCGCACCGGGGCGAATTCAATGCCACACCCGGCCCGCAGCTGGCGGCCTTTTCCGTCAAGGCAGCGGTCGAGCGCTCGGGCATCGCCCCCGAGCTGATCGAAGACCTGGTGATGGGCTGCGGCTACCCCGAGGGCATCACCGGCAAGAACATTGGCCGCCAGACCGCGCTGCGCGCGGGCCTGCCCCTTTCGGTGGCGGGCATGGTGGCCAGCCGGTTTTGCGCATCGGGTCTGCAGTCAGTGGCGATTGCCGCAGGCCGCATCGTGGCGGAAGGCGTGCCCGCCATGGTGGCGGGTGGGGTGGAAAGCATCTCGGCCATCCGGCCCGGCAACCCGGCAGACATCGACCCCTGGCTGCAAGAGCACAAGCCCGACCTCTACATGGCCATGATCGACACGGCCGACATCGTGGCCCACCGCTATGGCATCAGCCGCGAAGACCAGGATGCGTTCTCGCTGCTAAGCCAGCAACGCACCGCCGCCGCACAGCAGGCGGGCGTGTTTGCGGACGAGATCGTGCCCTGCGCCGCACGCATGATGGAAAAGAACAAGGAAACCGGCGAGGTCACCTACCGTGAAGTGACGGCCACGCGCGACAACTGCAACCGCGCCAGCACCACGCTCGAAGGCCTTGCCAAGCTGGAGCCGGTGAAAGGTCCGGGCCAGTTCATCACCGCAGGCAACGCCTCGCAGCTGTCCGACGGCTCCAGCGCCTGCGTGCTCATGGAAGCCAAAGAAGCCGAGCGCCGTGGCCTGCAGCCCCTGGGCGTGTTCCGTGGCTTTGCGGTGGCCGGTTGCGAGCCCGACGAAATGGGCATTGGCCCCGTGTTTGCCGTGCCCAAGCTGCTGGCGCGCCACGGCCTCACGGTGCAAGACATTGACCTGTGGGAGATGAACGAAGCCTTTGCCTCGCAGGCCCTGTACTGCCAGCGCCGCTTGGGCATTCCGTCCGAGCGGCTGAACGTGAACGGCGGGGCGATTGCCATTGGCCACCCCTTTGGCATGACCGGCGCACGCCTGGTGGGCCACCTGCTGCTCGAAGGCCGCCGTCGCAAGGCGAAATACGGCGTGGTGACGATGTGCATAGCCGGTGGCATGGGCGCTGCAGGCCTGTTTGAAATCTTCTGACCCCGCGCCACACCACCGAACTCTGCAACTGCAAGCGACCCGATATGGACCTGAATTTCACCCCCGAAGAAGAAGCCTTCCGCGCCGAGGTGCAGGCTTTTCTGAAAGCCAAGCTGCCCGAGCGCATCGCCACCAAGGTCAAGGCCGGGCAGCGCCTGTCCAAGGCGGACCAGGATGAGTGGCACGCCATCCTCAACGAGCGCGGCTGGCTGGCCAACCACTGGCCCAAGGAATACGGCGGCCCCGGCTGGGGTGCAGTCGAGAAGTTCATTTTCGACACCGAATGTGCGCTGTCTGGTGGCCCGCGCATCGTGCCCTTTGGCGTGAACATGCTGGGCCCGGTGCTCATCAAGTTCGGCAACGAGGCGCAAAAAAAATACTGGCTGCCGCGCATCCTGAGCGGCGAGGACTGGTGGTGCCAGGGCTACTCTGAACCCGGCGCGGGCTCGGACCTGGCCTCGGTCAAGACCACGGCGGTACGCCAGGGTGACCACTACATCGTCAACGGCCAGAAGACCTGGACCACCCAGGGCCAGCACGCCAACATGATCTTCTGCCTGGTACGCACCGACCGCGAAGCCAAGGCGCAGTCGGGCATCAGCTTCTTGCTGGTGGACATGCAATCGCCCGGCGTGGAGCTGCGCCCCATCCGCACGCTCGATGGCGACAAGGAAGTCAACGAAGTGTTCTTCACCGACGTGAAGGTGCCGGTAGAAAACCTGGTGGGCGAGGAGAACAAGGGCTGGACCTACGCCAAGTACCTGCTGACCTATGAGCGCACGGGCATTGCAGGCGTGGGCTTTTGCATTGCCGCACTGGCCAAGCTCAAGGTGATTGCCGCCAAGGTCATCAAAAACGGCAAGCCGCTGGACCAGGACCCGCTGTTTGCCGCCCGCATGGCCCAGGTCGAGATTGATCTGGAGAACATGAAGACCACCAACCTGCGCGTGATT
>NZ_QAIM01000356.1:4028-12553 GCF_003061035.1 Acidovorax sp. HMWF018 | reverse complement strand
GGTGGCGGCGTGCCCGGGGCTGAAAGCTCCATGCTCAAGATTCGCGGCACCGAGATCCGGCAGGAGATCCTCTCGCTCATCCGCCGTGCGGTGGGCCCGTACGCGCTGCCTTTCATCGAAGAGGCGCAGTACGAGGGCTATGCCGACGAACCCGTGGGGCCTAAAGAGGCGGCCACGGCAGCCGCCAACTACTTCAACTACCGCAAGCTGTCGATCTTTGGCGGCTCCAATGAAATCCAGAAGAACATCATTTCAAAAATGATTTTGGGCCTGTGAGGTTGCCGCGATGAACTTTGAACATACCGAAGACCGCCGCATGCTGGCGGACACCCTGAATCGTTTTGTGGCCGAGCAGTACGGGATCGAGACGCGCAACCACATCGCCTACGGCGACAACGGCATGGACGCGGCGCTGTGGAGCCGCTTTGCCGAGCTGGGCGCGATTGGCGCACTCTTCCCCGAAGCCGATGGCGGCTTCGGCGGCGCAGGCTTTGATGTGGCCGTGGTGTTTGAAGCCCTGGGCAGCGGCTTGGTGGTGGAGCCGTTTGTGGGCGCGCTGGTGGTGGGCCGTGCGCTGGGCCTGGCGGGCAGCGCTGCGCAAAAGGAACACATCGCCAGCATCATCGACGGGAGTACGGTGGCTACGCTGGCGCATGAAGAGCCTGGCGCGCACTATGCCCTGAACCGCGTGACTACCCGCGCCGTGCGCAGTGGCGATGGCTGGTTGCTGACGGGCCATAAGGCCGTGGTGCTGCATGGCGACCAGGCCCAGCTGTTGCTGGTCAGTGCTCGCACCTCGGGCGCTGTGGATGATGAAGACGGCATCTCGCTGTTCCTGGTTCCCGCCGATGCCGCAGGCCTGAGCCACCGTGGCATGGGTCGTATCGATGGTGGCCGCGTGGCTGAAGTCACTTTGCAAAACGTTCATGTCGGCGCGGGAGCACTGCTGGGCGCAGAAGGGCAGGGCTACGCGACGCTGGAGCACGCGGTAGGCTGGGGCATTCTGGCCGTGTGTGCCGAGGCGCTGGGTGCGATGGACGTTGCCAAGAAGCACACGCTGGAATACCTGCAAACGCGCAAGCAGTTTGGTGTGCCCATCGGCAGCTTCCAGGCCCTGCAGCACCGCATGGCCGACCTGCTGCTGGAAGTGGAGCAGGCGCGCTCTGCCGTCATCAACGCAGCGGCCGCGATGGACAGCACGGACCGCACCGAGCGCGAGCGTGCGCTGTCGGCCGCCAAGGTCACCATGGGCCGTATCGGCGCGTTGGTGGCTGAAGAAAGCATTCAGCTGCACGGCGGCATTGGCATGACGTGGGAGCTGCCGCTGTCGCACTACGCCAAGCGCCTCGTCATGGTGGACCACCAGTTTGGTGATGAAGACCACCACCTGGCGCGCTTTATCGCGCTGGGCCGGAGCTGAAGCCATGGAGCAGCCACTGCCTCTGCTGCAACGCCGCGAGGGCGCGGTGCTCGTGCTCTCCAACAACAACCCCGCCGCGCGCAATGCGTTGTCACCCGCGTTCTACGCGGCACTGACCGAGGCACTGGCGCAGGCCGAGGCCGATCCCACCGTGGGCGCCATCGTGCTCACGGGCGAAGGCGGGCACTTCTGTGCAGGCGGTGACCTGCGCCAATTGGCCAAGCGCCGCGAGCTGCCCATTGAAGAGCGTCGTGCCAAGCTCGAAGGCCTGCACGACCTGATCCGCACCGTGCGCGATTGCCGCAAGCCGGTGATCGCGGCGGTGGAGGGCGCAGCGGCCGGTGCGGGCCTGTCGCTGGCGCTGGCCTGCGACATGCTGGTGGCTGCGCGCAATGCCGTGTTCTCGGTGGCCTATGTGAAAGTGGGCCTCACGCCCGATGGCGGCGCCACGGCCTTCCTGGCCGAGTTCGTGTCGCGCCAGGTGCTGACCGAGCTGTGCCTCACCGGCGAACGCATCTCGGGCGAGCGGCTGCACGCATTGGGCCCGGTCAACCGACTGGCCGAACCGGGTGAGGCCCTGACGCAGGCATTGGCATTGGCCGCGCAGGTTGCCGCCGGGCCGGACCTGGCCATGGGCCGCATCAAGGCGCTGTGCCGCAGTGCTTATGCGCAGCCACTGGACGCCCAGCTGGAGCTGGAAGCACAGCTCATGGTGCAGTCGCAAGCCACCGAAGAATCCCGCGAAGGCATTGGTGCGTTTCTGGAAAAACGCCCGGCCGATTTCGCCCGCCTGCGCCAGGTCAATGCCGCTGGCGCGGGTACACAAGACACTACGCAATGACCTCCACAAACCCCACACCCGCATTGCCTGAGGGCATGGACTTTCCGCTCGAAGGCGTGCGCGTACTCGACCTCTCGCGCGTGTTTGCCGGGCCGCTGTGCGGCCAGGTGCTGGCCGATTTTGGTGCCGACGTCATCAAGGTGGAACACCCCGGCCGGGGTGACGACACCCGTGACTGGGGCATGCGCATCGGCAAGACCGAGACCACTTACTACAACAGCATGAACCGCAACAAGCGGTCCATCACGGTGGATTTGCAGACGCCCGAAGGCGTGAAGATCATCCGCGACCTGCTGCCCCAGTGCGATGTGGTGGTGCAGAACTTCAAGACCGGCGGCGCCGAGAAACTGGGCCTGGGCTACGAACAGCTCAAGGCCATCAAGCCCGACCTCATCTACTGCTCGGTGGCGGGCTATGACAGCTCCGGCCCCGAGGCCAAGCGCCCCGGCTACGACCTGGTGATCCAGGGCGAGGCGGGTCTGATGGCGATCAACGGTGAGGCCAACCAGCCGCCCCTGAAGTTCGGCGTGGCCGCGGTGGACATGATGACTGGCATGTACGCCGCGCAGGCTGTGCTGGCCGCGCTGTTCCGCCGGGAACGTACGGGCAAGGGCCGCCACATCGAGATGGCGCTGTACGACTGCGGCCTGATGATCACCGGCTACTACGGCCTGGACGCCATGCTGCTGGGCCACGACCCGCAGCGCTACGGCAACGCCCACCCGTCCATCGTGCCCTACGGCATGTTCGAGGCACAGGATGGTCCGCTCATCATCGCCGTGGGCAACAACAGCCAGTTCGACAAGTTCTGCCGCCAGGTAGTGATGCGCCCGGACATCGTGGAAGACCCCCGTTTTGCCACCAACGTCGAGCGTGCCCGCAATCGACTGACCCTGCTGCCCGAGATGAAGGCGTTGATTGCCAGCTTTCCGCGTGATGTGCTGCTCGAACGCCTGACCGCTGCAGGCATCCCTTGCGGCCGCGTGGCCGGCCTGCACGAAGCGCTGACCAGCGAGCGCACGCGCCGCGGCGGCCTGCTGCAGGAAATGCCCCACCCCGTAGCGGGCACCACGCATGTATTCGCGCCGCCTTATCGGCTGGATGGCCAGCGCCTGCCCATCCGCAACGCACCGCCCACCCTGGGCGCCGCCACGCGAGAGGTGCTGCAGCAACTGCTGCAACTGCCCGAGGCCGAGCTTCAGGCCCTGCGCGACAAGGGTGTGCTCACACTTCCCCCGCTTTAATAGCTATAAAAAAAATAGCGGAATGCGCTTGCAGAAAAAGCGCTATCAACCTTTTCCTATTGCCATCCGGAGACAAACATGAACTTCTTCCGTATTCCCCGCCGCAGGGTCCTGCAGGGCCTGGCCGCCCTCATCAGCACCGGCCTGCTGGGCTCGGCCCTGGCCCAGGCGGGCAAGGACGCCTGGCCTGCCAAGCCTATCAAGCTGATCGTGCCGTACCCGGCCGGTGGCGCCACCGACATCACCGCCCGCGCGCTGGGCGAGAAGCTCTCGGCCCGGCTGGGCCAGCCTGTGCTGGTGGACAACCGCGGCGGAGCCGGCGGCGTGACCGGCACCGACCAGGCGCTCAAGTCGCCGGCCGACGGCTACACGCTGCTGGTGTCCCTGGGCACCACCATGCTCATCAACCAGTTCCTGTACGACCGCCTGCCTTACCAGCCGCAAAAGGATCAGGCCCTCATCACGCAAATCGCGCTGGCGCCTGTGGTGCTGCTGGTCAACCCGCAGCTGCCGGTCAACAACGCCTCGGAGCTGATGGCCTACATCGACCGTAACAAGGGCAAGATCGCCTATGGCTCGTGGGGCATGGGTTCCTACGCCCACCTGGCGGGTGCATGGCTGTCTGACAAACACAAGGCCGACATGAACCATGTGGCCTACAAGGGCGAGGCCCCCATGCTGCAGGACCTCGTGGGCGGGCAGTTCCAGATGGCGTTTGCCAGCCTGCAGTCGGCCCGGCCGTACATCGAATCGGGCCGCCTCAAGCCCCTGGCCGTGACCGGCGCGCAGCGCATGGACGCATTGCCCAAAGTGGCCACCATGGCCGAGCAGGGCATCAAGGACGAGGTCTTCCAGGTGACGGGCTGGGTGGGCATGAGCGCACCCGCCAAGACGCCGCCTGAAGTGGTGGCCCGACTCGGCGCCGAGCTGCAGGCCGTGATCGCGATGCCCGAGGTGCGCGAGCGCATCCAACAGATGGGCTTCATTCCTGTGGGTAGCAGCCCTGAGCAGTTCAACGCCCAGTTCAAGAAGGACGCACCGGTGTGGGAGCGGGTGGTGAAGGTTTCTGGCGCGAAACTAGATTGACACCCCCCTGAGTCGCTTCGCGCCTTCCCCCCGCTCTCGCAACGCTGCGCGTTGCGGGCAGGGGGACGCAGCCAGCGCGGCGGGGCGGCCCTTGCGCGGCTGCCCACGCCTGGGCAGCGCCGGTTACGTCGGGTGTGGGCCAGCACAAAAGCTGAAAGTAAAAACGGATCTCTGATGACGAAACAATGTCTTTTTCCCGCCGCCTTTTCACGTCGCGCAGTGCTTGCAACGGCTGCGGCTGTGTCGGCGCTTGGCCTGTTGGGCACGGCCCCGGCACACGCCCAGGCCTGGCCCAACAAGATGATCAAGCTCGTGGTGCCCTTCCCGGCAGGCGGCCCCACCGATACGGCCTCGCGCATCGTCGGCCAGAAGTTGGCCGAGCGCCTGAAGCAGCCCGTGGTGGTGGAGAACCGCGCGGGCGCGTCGGGCTCGATGGCCGCGCAGCAGATCGCCAAGACCCCCGGCGACGGGTACACGCTCATGATGCTGGCCACGCCCACGCTGCTGGCGCCGCACCTGTACAAAAAGGCGGGCTACGACACCACCAAGGATTTCGTGTCCGTGGCTACCGTGTACGACCTGCCCATCGTGGTGGTGGTCAACCCGGCGCAGATGCCCACCGTGACCGATCTGCAAAAGCTCATCACCCACGCCAAGGCGCGGCCGGGTCAGCTCAACTACACCTCCTCGGGCGTCGGCAGCTTTGGCCACCTGAGCATGGAGCTGCTCAAGCAGCTGGGTCAATTTGAGATGGAGCATGTGCCTTACAAGGGCGGCGTGCCCGCCATCACCGACACGCTGGGCGGCCAGGTGCCCATGATGTATGCCGACCTCGTGGCGGCGCTGCCCCATATCCAGACGGGCAAGCTGCGTGCGATTGCCGTGGGCTCGCCGCAGCGCGTGGGGGTGATCCCCAACGTGCCCACCATTGCCGAGCAGGGCTTCAAGGGCTTTGATGCCGTGTCGTGGGGCGGCCTGATGGCCCCGCCCGGTACGCCCAAGGAGGTGGTCGATCGCATCAGCACCGAAGTCAAGGCCATCCTGGCTGACAAGGAAGTGCAGGACAAGCTGCTCAACGCCGGTGCCATCGCCAACTACCAGGGCCCGGACCAGATGGCCAAGCGCGTGCGTGGCGATTACGCCAAGTGGGGCCAGGTGATCCGCGACAAGGGCATCGTCTTCGAGTAAGTGGGGCCATGACCAACACCACTGCCTCTGCCCCTTTGCCCCCATTCCGCCGGGTCTCCGATCTGCTGCGTGACAACGCGCGGCAGCGCCCGCAGGCCAAGGCCTTGGCCGATGACGACTCCGCGCTGGACTGGGCTGCGCTCGATGCCCTGGTGGACCGCGTGGCCGCATCGTTGCAGCAGGCGGGCCTGCAGTCGGGCGATGTGGTGGCCGTGTGCGCCGCGTCGTCTGTGCGTTATGCCGCCGTGTACCTGGGTGCCCTGCGTGCGGGTGTGGTGGTGGCACCACTGGCGCCGTCCGTCACGCCCGAGGCCATGGCGTCCATGTTGGGCGATGCCCAGGCGCGCCTGCTGTTTGCCGATGCGCAGGGCAGGGCGGCGGTGCCGCCTGCCGTGATGGAAGGCGCCGGTGCGCTGCCGCTTGTGGCGCTGGACGACGCCGGTGCGGGCATGCCGTGGATGGAGTGGCTTGCCCCTGAAGGCGCGGCGCCGACGCCGGTGGACGTGGGCCCCGAGCATCCGTTCAACATCATTTATTCCTCTGGTACCACCGGCAACCCCAAGGGCATCGTGCAATCGCACGGCATGCGCTGGGCGCACCTGGTGCGCGGCCTGGCACAGGGCTACGGGCCGGACAGTGTCACGCTGCTGGCCACGCCGCTGTATTCCAACACCACGCTGGTGTCGTTCTTTCCCGGCCTGTGCTGGGGCGGTAGCGTGCGGCTGATGCCAAAGTTCGATGCGCTGCGCTACCTGCAGACCGCGCAGCAGATCCGCGCCACGCATTCCATGCTGGTGCCGGTGCAATACCAGCGCATCATGGCGCTGCCGCAGTTCGGTGAGTTTGACCTGTCGTCTTTTCGCGCCAAGTTCTGCACCAGTGCGCCGTTCCGTGCAGAGCTCAAGGCCGACATCCTGGCGCGCTGGCCGGGCGCGCTGTACGAGTTCTACGGCATGACTGAAGGCGGCGGCACCTGCATCCTGGCGGCGCACGAGCACCCGGACAAGCTGCACACCGTGGGGCAGCCCGCGTCCACCAGCGACATCCGCCTGATCGACGAAGAGGGTAATGAGCTGCCGCCCGGTGCCACCGGCGAGGTGGTGGGCCACTCGCCCGGCATGATGACCGGCTACCACCGCCAGCCCGACAAGACGCGCGAGGCCGAGTGGTTTGACGCCACCGGCAAGCGCTTCATCCGCACAGGCGACGTGGGCCGGTTTGACGCGCAGGGCTTTCTGACCCTGCTGGACCGCCGCAAGGACATGGTCATCAGCGGTGGCTTCAACATCTACCCCAGCGACCTCGAAGCCGAGCTGCGCAAGCACCCGGCCGTGGAGGACGTGGCCGTGACCGGCGTGCCCTCCGAACAGTGGGGCGAGACGCCGGTGGCCTTTGTGTGTCGCCGACCGGGCGCTACCGAAGACGCCACCCAGATCATGGGCTGGTACAACGCCCGGGCGGGCAAAACACAGCGGCTGGCTGCGCTGCATTTCATCGACGAGCTGCCGCGCAGCGCGATTGGCAAGGTGCTCAAGCGCGAGCTGCGCGACCTGCACCGCACGCTGTCGCACTGATTGATTTCCTGTTTTTTCAGAAAGACCCAACCATGAAAATCCTCGTCCCCGTGAAACGCGTGGTGGACTACAACGTGAAGGTCCGCGTGAAGTCGGACAACACAGGTGTGGACATCGCCAACGTGAAGATGAGCATGAACCCCTTTGACGAAATCGCCGTTGAAGAGGCCGTGCGCCTGAAAGAAAAAGGCCTGGTGACCGAAGTCATCGCAGTCTCCTGCGGCGTAGCCCAATGCCAGGAAACCCTGCGCACCGCCATGGCCATTGGCGCCGACCGCGCCATCCTGGTGGAAACCGACGTCGAACTGCAGCCCCTGGCCGTGGCCAAGCTCCTCAAAGCCCTGGTGGACAAAGAGCAACCCTCGCTCATCATCCTGGGCAAACAAGCCATCGACGACGACGCCAACCAGACCGGCCAGATGCTGGCGGCCCTGGCCGACCTGCCCCAGGCCACGTTCGCCAGCAAGGTCGAACTGGCTGCAGACAAGGTCAGCGTGACCCGCGAAGTGGATGGCGGCCTGGAAACCCTGCAGCTTTCGCTGCCCGCAGTGATCACCACCGACCTGCGCCTGAACGAGCCCCGCTACGTCACCTTGCCCAACATCATGAAGGCCAAGAAAAAACAGCTCGATACCGTCAAGCCCGAAGACCTCGGTGTGGACGTTGCTCCGCGCCTGAAGACCCTCAAGGTGACCGAACCCGCCAAGCGCGGCGCAGGCATCAAGGTGGCCGACGTGGCCGCCCTGGTCGAGAAACTCAAGAACGAAGCGAAGGTGATCTAAATGTCGGTACTCGTTATTGCTGAACACGACAACGCGTCCATCAAGGGCGCCACGCTGAACACCGTCACGGCCGCCGTCGCCTGCGGCGGCGACGTGCACGTGCTGGTGGCCGGCCACAATGCCGGTGCTGCCGCACAAGCTGCCGCCAGCATCGCCGGAGTCGCCAAGGTCATCCACGCCGACGCAGCAGGCCTGGAACACGGCCTCGCAGAAAACGTGGCAGCCCAAGTGCTCGCCATCGCCTCCAACTACAGCCACATCCTGTTCCCCGCCACCGCCAGCGGCAAGAACGTGGCCCCCCGCGTGGCCGCCAAGCTGGACGTCGCCCAGATCAGCGACATCACCAAGGTCGTCTCTCCTGACACCTTCGAGCGCCCCATCTACGCCGGT
>NZ_QAIM01000356.1:1984-4018 GCF_003061035.1 Acidovorax sp. HMWF018 | reverse complement strand
CGCACAAGTTGAAACCGCCGCCGCCACGGCCGACGCCGGCAAGAGCAGCTTCGTGGGCAGCGAAATCGCCAAGAGCGACCGCCCCGAGCTGACCGCTGCCAAGATCATCGTCTCCGGTGGCCGGGCGCTGGGCAGCAAGGAAAAGTTCGACGAAGTCATGACCCCGCTGGCCGACAAGCTGGGCGCCGCCCTGGGTGCCAGCCGCGCGGCGGTGGATGCAGGCTACGCCCCCAACGACTGGCAAGTGGGCCAGACCGGCAAGATCGTGGCGCCGCAGCTGTACATCGCAGCGGGCATCTCGGGTGCCATCCAGCACTTGGCGGGGATGAAGGACTCCAAGGTGATCGTGGCGATCAACAAGGACCCTGAGGCACCGATCTTCAGCGTGGCCGACTATGGGCTGGAAGCGGATCTGTTCACGGCTGTGCCGGAACTGGTCAAGGCGCTCTGAGCCCCCGCAGAGCACCGGCGCAACCCATTCGATGAGATCTGGTTGCTACTAAAAATAGAGCTATCAGCGCTTATTGGATAAGCGCTGTGGCTGTTTGATGCCTAAAAATTAGCAGGAGACAAAACCATGAGCACATTCCTTTCCCGTCGCAGGCTGGTTCAGGCCACCGGCGCAGCGCTGGCCAGTGCGGCATTGCCGGCGCTGGCCCAAACCAGTTGGCCCAGCCGCCCGATTCGCATCATCGTGCCTTACACGGCGGGTGGGTTCACCGACCAGATGGCGCGTCTGCTGACGGTGGGCCTGCAAAAGCAATTCGGCCAGCCGGTTGTCATCGACAACAAACCCGGTGCGAACAGCATCATCGGCGTGGATGCCGTCGCCAAGTCCGCCCCGGACGGTCACACCTTTGGCGTGGTCATTCCGGCCTTTACCGCCAACACCACGCTCTACCCCAAACTGCCCTACAACCCGCGCAAGGACCTGATGGGCGTGTCGCTGCTGGGTGTTTCTCCGTTGGTGGCGGCGGTGGCGCCCAATGCACCGTTCAAGACGGTGAAGGAACTCGTGGCCTATGCCAAGGCCAACCCGGGCAAGGTGAGCTTTGCTTCGTCCGGCACAGGCTCGGCTGCGCACCTGACCAGCGAACTGCTCAAGTCGCTGACTAAGACCTTCATGGTCCACATTCCCTACCGCGGCGCAGCCCCGGCGCTGACGGACCTGCTCGGCGGCCAGGTGCCCTTGTTCCTCGACCCTCCGCCCAACCTGATCCAGCCCGCCAAGGCAGGCCGCATCACCCTCATCGGCGTGGCCAGCGAAAAGCGCTTGCCCATGTTGCCTGACGTGCCGACCTTTATCGAGCAAGGCGTGCCCGGCATGCTGGGCAGCACCTGGGCCAGCATGATTGCACCCGCCGGGACGCCGCGCGACATCGTCAAGCGCATGTCGGACGCCGTGAACGCCATCATCCAGAGTGATGAAACCAAGGCCAAGCTCGACACCATGGGCACCTTTGGTGAAGGCACCACGCCCGAGGCGTGCGACGCCTTTTTGGCGGCCGAAACGACCAAGTGGGGCAAGGTGATCCGCGACGCGGGTGTCACGCTGGACTGAGAAGGCGTGCGCCGGCCTGGCCTGACGGCCAGGATTTACGCGTAGCGCTTGGCCCGCAGGTTCTCTTTCATCTGCTGCAGGATGGGCTGCAGCGAGCTGCCAATGCGCAGCGCCACGCAGGTGGCCAGTACGTCGATGATGAGCAGGTGCATGAGGCGCGACACCATGGGGCTGTAGCGGTCGTAGCCCTCGGGGTGGTCGGCGGCCAAGTGGATCTGGCAGGTGCTGGCCAGGGGCGAGCCGCTGGCGGTGATGACGATGGTGGTGGCACCGTTGCGGCGGGCGATGTCGGCCGCGTCCATCAGGTCGCGGGTGCGGCCCGAGTTGGAGATGATCACTGCGCAATCGCCCGGGCCCAGCAGGGTGGCGCTCATCACCTGCATGTGGCCGTCGCTGCTGGCAATCGAGGTCACTCCCAGACGGAAGAACTTGTGCTGCGCGTCCTGTGCCACGATGCCCGAGTTGCCCACGCC
>NZ_QAIM01000356.1:0-1974 GCF_003061035.1 Acidovorax sp. HMWF018 | reverse complement strand
CCACGGTGCTGGCCGCGTTGCGGTATTGCAGGAACGCTGCCACGGCGTTGTCCACCACCTTCACCAGCACGTCGCCGGTCTTGTCGTCGGCATCCACGCTGCGGTGGATGAAGGGCACGCCCTCGCTCACGCTGCCGGCCAGTTTGAGCTTGAAGTCCGCCAGCCCGTCGTAGCCCATGCTGCGGCAAAAGCGCACCACGGTGGGCTTGCTCACGTGCGCGCGCTCGGCCAGCTCGCGCACGGGCAGGCGGGCAAAAGTGCGCGGGTCGGTCAGCACCAGCTTGGCCACGCGCTGTTCGGCGGGGGCCAGCGAGGGCAGGGAGGCGGTGATGCGGTCGAGCATGTCAGTCTGTGAAGGCGGGGCAGGCTGCGCAGGGGCCTTTGAAAAAGGGGCTTAGACGGGACGCTCCATCTGGCTGCGGTCAGCGCGGTGGCGGGGCCGTTCTTATTTAATGTAACTCGGTTCCCAAAGCTGCGGGGCCCGCGCAATCCCTGCCTTTCAACCTGCTTGCACCGACCCTGGGCGTTTCCCCCCTGGCCCGGACGGGCCCTGCACGCATAGCATCCTCCATCACGTTATCCAGATACTGAGGAGCCTTCCATGCGCAAACCCTTGCTGACAAAACTTCTGGCCGGTGCGGCCCTGGTGGCTGCTGCGTCGGGCAGCTGGGCCCAGGGCCAGGTCAACATCATTTGCTCGGTACAGGCCGAGTGGTGCAACCTGATGTCCACGGTGTACGCCAAGACCACCGGCACCAAGGTGAACATGACGGCCAAGGGGTCGGGCGAGGCGCTGGCGCAGCTCAATGCCGAGCGCGCCAACCCCAAGACCGACATCTGGTTTGGCGGCACGGGCGACCCGCACCTGCAGGCGGCCGAGCAGGGCCTGACGCTCGAATACAAGTCTCCCCAGCTCCCGCAGCTCTACCCCTGGGCGCAAAAGCAGGCGGCGGACTCCAAGTACCGCACCGTGGGCGTCTACCTGGGGCCGCTGGGCTTTGGCTACAACAAGGAGCTGCTGGCCAAGCGCAAGCTCAACCCGCCCCAGTCGTGGGCCGACCTGCTCAAGCCCGAGTTCAAGGGCGAGGTACAGATGGCCAACCCGGCCTCTAGCGGCACCGCCTACACCATGATCGCCACGCTGGTGCAGATCATGGGCGAGGAAAAAGCGTTCGAGTACCTCAAGGCCCTGCACCCCAACATCAGCGCGTACACCCGTTCGGGCACAGCCCCGGTCAAGGCGGTTGCACGCGGCGAGACCACGGTGTCCGTGAGCTTTGTGCACGACGTGACCACCGAGGCGGTCAATGGCTTCCCGGTCGGATCGGCCACGCCGTCCGAAGGCACCGGCGCTGAGGTGGGCTCCATGAGCATCGTCAAGAACGGCCCCAACACCGAGGCGGCCAAGAAGTTCTACGAATGGGCGCTCACGCCCGGCGGCCAACAGTTTGGCCTGGCGGCCAAGCAGTTCCAGCTGCCCAGCAACACGCAGGTGCCCAAGGACCCGCGCATGACCGATCCGGCCAAGATGAAGCTCATCAACTACGACTACGCCAAGTACGGCGCCAGCGCCGAGCGCCGCCGCCTGATTGCGCGCTGGGAAAAAGACGTGCAGAACGCAACACGCTAAGGGGTGGTGGTGTCGGCAGCAGCGGCGGCAGCGCACGCAACCCCCCGGACCCGGGCTCCCGGTGCCTCGGTCAACCGGCCCTTGTGGGTCTGGCTGGCCATGGGCGTGTTGGGGTACCTGGTGTTCCCCTGGTATGCACAGCAGGACGCCAATGGCCTGCTGGCGGTCGGCCAGGTCTTCAGCAGCGAGCAGGCCGCCAACGGGCTGATGCAGGCGGCCTTGTTCGGACGCCCCTGGCTGTGGCTGGGCCTGGCCGGGCTGGCGGTGGCGGGCCTGGGGGCCTGCCTGCCTGCCGGGCGCAAGCAAGGCACGCTGCTGGTGGCGGGGGGCGCACTGGGGCTGGC
>NZ_QAIM01000355.1:0-2097 GCF_003061035.1 Acidovorax sp. HMWF018 | reverse complement strand
GTTCGGATGCAGGCAGTGACGGCGGCGGGGATGGCGGGGGCGACGGCGGCGGTTGTGGTGGCGGCGGGGACTGAGCGCCTGGTCCACCGGCCCCACGGGCGGCACAACGCCAACCCCAATCACTCTCTTTTTGATAGCTACCCAGGCATGATGCACTAGCGCATGCAGCCAAAATGGCCTGAAATCACGCCCAGTCACCCAGGCGACGACCGGGCCTGCACCCACCGGTCTACAGTGGCACCCCATGAACACCCTCACCTGCTTTTCCCTCAGCATCACTGACCACGTGGCCCATCTGGTTCTGAACAAACCCGAGGCCATGAACACCATGCACCCTACCTTCTGGCGCGAGCTGGACACGGTGCTGGCCCAGCTGCACCAGGCGGGCGAGGCGCGGGCGCTGGTCATCAGCAGCACCGGCAAACATTTCAGCGCCGGGATGGCGCTGGAGACCTTTGGCGGCGCCATCACCATGGACGACCAGAGCCCCGAAGGCCGGGCCGCCATCTTCGACCTGCTGACCGACATGCAGGCCACCTTCACACGCATCGACAACCTGCGCATCCCCGTGATCATGGCCATCCACGGCGGCTGCATCGGCGGCGCGGTGGACATGGTCACCGCAGGCTGCATCCGCTACGCCACGCAGGATGCGTTCTTCTGCATCCAGGAGATCAACATCGGCATGGTGGCCGACGTGGGCACGCTGCAGCGCCTGCCCAAGCTCATTCCGCTGGGTGTGGTCAAAGAACTGGCCTACACCGGCCGGCGCCTGAGCGCCGCCAAGGCCCTGGACTATGGCCTGGTCAACGAGGTGTTCGACACGCAAGAGGCCATGCTGGCTGCCGCGCTGCAGTGCGCCAAGGAGATCGCGTCCAAACCCCCGGTGGCCATCTGGGGCACCAAGCAGGCCGTGAACTACGCGCGCGACCACAGCGTGGAAGACAGCCTGCGCCAGATGGGCTGGCTGCAAGGCGCCATCTGGAGCAACCAGCATGTGCGCGAATCGGTCACGGCCATGAAGCAAAAACGCGCGGGCGAGTTCCCGGCGCTCACACCATTGCAGCGGTTCAGCGAGCTGGGCTGAGCGCCGCCGGGCCGCGCCATGCGGCCCGGATTGTGGCGCGCGCACGGACATGTGCCACATCAAAATGTATAGCTGCCCAGGCATGCAGCACTAGCGCTTGCAAGCCCTTTTGCTTGAAATGGCGAGGCAAAGGGCTATCATCGGGTCTTAGGGGTTTGACCGTCTTCCAGCCCTGTCCACAAGGATGCCGCCACCATGACGCTGCCCAGCCTGACCCCACCCACCTACGACGATGTGGCCGCTGCCGCGCACCGGCTCAAGGGCATGGCGCACCGCACGCCCGTGCTGCGCTCCAGCACCGCCGACGAGCGGTTGGGCGCGCAGCTTTTCTTCAAGTGCGAGAACCTGCAGCGCACCGGCGCGTTCAAGTTCCGGGGCGCGTTCAACACCCTGGCCCAGTTCACCGATGAGCAGCGCGAACGCGGTGTACTCGCCTTCTCGGCGGGCAACCACGCCCAGGCCATTGCACTGTCGGCCCGGCTGCTGGACATGCCTGCCGCCATCGTCATGCCCGAGGACGCCCCCGCCTCCAAGATGGCCGCCACGCGCGACTACGGCGCCCAGGTCGTCACCTACAACCGCTACACCGAAGACCGCGAGGCCATCAGCCGCCGCCTGGCGCTGGAGCGCGGCATGACGCTGGTCCCCCCATTCGACCACCCCCATGTGATCGCGGGCCAGGGCACGGCGGCCAAGGAGCTTTTTGAAGAAGTGCCCGACCTGGACTACCTCTTCGTCTGCGTCGGTGGTGGCGGCCTGCTCGCGGGCAGCCTGCTGGCCGCCGAGGCCCTGGCGCCGCAATGCCGGGTGGTAGGGGTGGAGCCCGCAGCGGGCAACGACGGCCAGCAGTCGGTCAAGGCCGGGCATGTCGTGCAGATCCCCACGCCCCACACCATTGCCGACGGCGCACAAACCCAGGCGCTGGGCCAGCTCACCTTCCCCATCATCCAGCGCCTGGGTTTGTGCGCCGTCGGCAATGGTGTGGGGCGTGGGGATCTGCACGACATGCC
>NZ_QAIM01000037.1:0-5314 GCF_003061035.1 Acidovorax sp. HMWF018 | reverse complement strand
GCAGGCCCCGCCGGCGCAGGAGCCCATGTTCCTCGCGGCCTATTTTGTCTGTGCGGCGCTGTCCATTCCGCTGTGGCTGCGTGCCGTGGCGCGCTGGGGCCTGGCGCGCACCTGGCTGGCGGGCATGCTGCTGGCGATTGCCGTGTTTGTGTGGACGGCGTTTCTGGGCGCGGGTGATGTGTTGCCGTTCATGGTGGTCTGCGCGCTGTCGGGTGTGGCCCTGGGCACGGACCTGGCCCTGCCCAGCGCCCTGCTGGCGGGCGTGATCGCGGCCGAGGGCGACAGCGGCCAGCACGAGGGCGCGTACTTCGGCTGGTGGAACTTTGCCACCAAGCTCAACCTGGCCCTGGCAGCAGGCCTGGCGCTGCCCCTGCTGGGCTGGCTGGGCTACACGCCGGGCACGCGCAGCGATGGCGGCCTGCAGACACTGGGCCTGGCCTACGCCGTGCTGCCCTGCGCGCTCAAGCTGGCGGCAGCGGCAGCGCTGTACGTCCTTTTTCTCCGGCACCCACGCGGTGCGGCGATGGCTGGAACCTGACACCCATACCCCCAAGGCACAACCCATGATGCAAAGACGCCTCCTCCTCTCCGCCGCTGTGGCTGCGCCCGTAGTACTGTCCGGCTGCGCCAGCCAGAACCTGGATGGCTACGCCACCGAGAAACCGGTGCTGGACCTGGCCCAGTATTTCAACGGCAAGATCGACGCCTACGGCATCTTCCAGGACCGCAGCGGCCAGATCGTCAAACGCTTCACCGTGGTGATGGACTGCAGCTGGAAAGGCAACGAGGGCGTGCTGGATGAAGCCTTCACCTACTCCGACGGCACCACGCAGCGCCGCATCTGGCGGCTGACGAAGCATGCCGACGGCCGCTACACCGGCACCGCCGACGATGTGGTGGGCACGGCCAACGGCCAGACGCGCGGCAACGCCTTCCGCTGGAACTACACGCTGGCCCTGCCGGTGGATGGCAAGGTCTACAACGTGGACCTGGACGACTGGATGTACCTCATCGACGACCGGGTGATGCTCAACCGCGCCACCATGACCAAGTTCGGCGTGCGCCTGGGCGAGATCACGCTGTCCTTCACCAAACGCGCACCATGAGCCTCAACCCTCCCTTGCGCGACTGGCAGGGCCGCCGTGCCTGGCTCATCGGGGCCAGCAGTGGCATTGGCCGGGCCACCGCAGCCGCGCTGCATGCGCGCGGTGCGCAGGTCATCGTGTCGGCGCGCAGCGGTGATGCACTGAACGCCTTTGTTGTGCAGCACCCCGGCAGCATGGCGCTGGCTTTTGACACTGCCGAACCGGCACAGGTGCAGGCCGCCGCAGCGCAGGTGCTCGCGGGAGGGGCGCCCGACCTGGTGTGCTACTGCGCGGGCTACTACCGCGACATGCGCGCCACCGACTTCGATCTGGCCGTGATGCTGCGCCATGAGCAGATCAACTACAACGGCGTGCTGCACGTGCTGGCCGCCGTGTTGCCCGCCATGCTGGCCACAGCGGAGGCTGGGCGCCCAGGCCACGTGAGCCTGATCAGCAGCGTGGCAGGCTTTCGCGGCCTGCCCAAGAGCCTGGCCTATGGGCCCACCAAGGCGGCCCTCATCAACCTGGCCGAGGCGCTGTACTTGGACCTGCACGACCTGGGCATGGGCGTGAGCGTGATCAACCCTGGTTTTGTGGCCACGCCACTCACGGCGGGCAACGACTTCACCATGCCGGCCCTCATCTCACCCGAAGCAGCAGCGGCGGCCATCGTGCAGGGCTGGGAGCGGGGGCATTTCGACATCCACTTCCCCAAGCGTTTCACACGCGTGATGAAGCTGCTGCGGCTGTTGCCGTACCGTTGGTACTTCCCCGCCGTTCGCCGCTTCACAGGCCTTTGACTTTTGCGATGCAGCCCCCGAACACATCCCCATCCACCGAAGAAGCCGTCACGCGCGTTGTCGCATTCTTTGAAAACCTCTCGCCTGCCGACATAGCGGCCATTGGCCATTTCTACGCACCACAGGCGCGCTTCAAGGACCCCTTCAACGAGGTACAGGGCGTGCCTGCCATCCAGGCCATTTTTGCCCACATGTTCGAGGCGCTGGAGCAGCCGCGTTTTGTGGTCACCGGCCGGGTGGTGCAGGGCACGCAGTGCTTTTTGACCTGGGACTTCCTGTTCGCGTTCAAGGACTTTCACAAGGGCGTGACGCAGACGGTGCGTGGTGCCTCGCACCTGGTGCTGGACCAACAGGGTCGGGTGACGCTGCACCGCGACTACTGGGATGCGGCCGAAGAGCTGTACGAAAAGCTGCCCGTGGTGGGCGCACTGATGCGCTGGCTCAAAAAGCGCGCCAACAGCTAAGTATCCTCCGCACGCATCGAGCGGTATGTGGGCGCAGCGGATCGGGATGGTCTGCTAGGCGCAAAACGCAGCACCAGCTGTCGCTATTGCGAGGTGTTGCAACACCGCAGGCTGCCCGGGACCGCAGATGCACACGGCGCGGCGATTCGTGGAGCGGGTCCCCGGGGCCTGTTCACCCTCTTCACCCCACTGCCCGGATGCGCGAATGCCCGGGCAAGGGCACTGCGCGTTGCAACACGCCTTCGGCCAGCCACAGCGCACTGTTCCACGCCCGTTGCGCCACATAGGGCAGAGGCAGCTGCTGGTAGTCGTCGTTGAAGACCTCGAAGCTGTAATCGCCCTGGTAGCCCATGCCGTCCAGCGTGCGTACCAGTTCGGCCAGCGCCTTGCTGTGCACGCCTTCGCCAGGGAACACGCGAAAGTGCCGTGCGGTCTCGATGCGCTCTTGCACTGTGCGCGTTTCCTGCCACATGAAGTCGGACAGCTGCACGAGGTAGATCTTGGCGGGGTCCACGTCCTGCAGCGCCGAGAGCGGCGTGCTGGTGGCGAACTGGTGGTACGAATCAATGGCCAGCCCGAGGTTGGGGCAATCGGCCTGTTCCACGGCGGCCCAGGCCTGGTGCACCTCGTTGATGTGGCGGCCCCAGGAGAGGCCCTCAAACGCCACGCGGATGCCATGGGGCAGCGCCAGCAGGGCCAGCTTGCGCAGGTCGCGCGCAATCGCATCGGCGTCAGACGTAGCGTGCGACGATGTGGAGCTGCAGGCCAGCAGCAAGGGCGCGCCCAGGTCGCGCGCCATCAGGATCATCTGCTTGGCGATGTCCACCTTGTAGCTGTGCAGGTGGCCGGACAGACCCTCGAAGTCGCGCAGCACCTGGAAGCCCGTCACCCGCAGGCCGCTGCTGCGCACGGCGTGCACGGCGGCCTCGATGCCTTCGGGGTGACCCACGATGTCGCGTGCGGCCAGCATGATCTGGCCAAATCCGGCGGCCTTGACGGCGGCGAGCTTGGCCTCCAGCGGGCCCGCCAGGCTAATGGTGTCCATGCCAAAGTCGGCGACGTTGCGTTGCATGGTGGATGTGCGCATGGGGCAGTCTCCAGGCTCAGCGTGCGTCCAGCACCAGTTCGAAGCTGGGAGCGCCGGCATCTGCGCGGGTGAGGGCGCCGCGCGTGCCCGTGTGCACGCCGGTGGGGGACTCGACGAAGTCCACGCCGCGCTCGCGCAGCGCTTGCACCGTGGCCAGCACGTCGGGCGCGCCAAAGGCCACGCGTTGCAGCAACTCTTCGGGGTCGGCTTCCAGCGCATCGACCAGCGGTTCGATGAGCTGCCAGTGCAGCGTGCCACAGGGGCTGGCCAGGATGCGGCCGTGGGTGAGCACGCCAAACGACTGGTCCGGTGCCAGCTCGGCGAAGCCAAACAGTTCCCTATAGAAGTGGATCCAGTCCTCCCCACGGCCCAGGCCGATGTACTGCACCACGCCAAACAGGTGCAGGCCCTGCAGCGCGGGCGGGCGCTGGTTGACGGTGGGGATGGGCACAAAGTCCACGTCGTAGATGGAGAACTCCTTCCAGCGGTCGACAAAGTAGATGCGGCTGGCACCCACCCCGTGGATGGCGGGGATGTTCAGCTCCATCACCTCGACCTCGGTGTGCACGGCCCAGGCGCCCAGTTCCAGCACCCGGCGGTAGGCCGCGGCCGCATTGCCCACGCGAAAAGCAATGGCGGCGAGCACCGGCGCTTCGGTGAGCGCGGGCGGGGCGTGCACGCCGGTGAGCTCGTTGTCCTGGTGGGCGTTGACGATGATGTTCATGTCGCCCTGGCGGTACAGCAGCACCTCGCGCGAGCGGTGGCGTGCCACAGGCTGAAAGCCCATGCGCTCCAGCGCCTGGCCCAGGGCCTGCGGACGGCTGGTGGCGTATTCGATGAACTCCACGCCCTGCAGGCCCAGGGGGTTGGGCAGTTCGCCCAGCGTTTCGCGGGCGGCCATCATCGGGGTGCTCATGGTGTCGGCTCCTTGAGGGTTGCGGCGGGCAGTGGCATCAGCGCGTGCTGACCAGGCGGCGGAAATGCGCATCCATGCGCGCCGCATCGGGCGCCTCGCCGGTGAACAGTTCGAACGCGCCCACGGCCTGGCCCACAGCCATGCCACCGCCGTCGGATACCCGGCAGCCCAGCGCGCGTGCGGCCTGCACCAGGGCGGTGTCGAGCGGGAAATACACCACCTCGGACACCCACATCGGGGGCCGCAGCAGCGCCACATCGAGTGGCAGGCCGGGGAGTTTGTCCATGCCCGTGGGCGTGGCGTGGATCAGGCCTGTGGCCTGCGCCATGGCCGATTGGATGTCGGAGGCTTCGGCCCGGGCTCCGTACAGCGCATTCACGTCGGCCGCCAACTGCGCCGCACGCTCGGGTTGCGCATCGACGATGCTCAGGTGCTCGGCGCCCAGCCGCAGCACGGCATGTGCAATGGCGGCGCCTGCACCACCCGCGCCCAGCAGTACGACTCGGCGCAGATCAGCGCCAGGCAGTGCGCGGGTAAAGCCCCAAGCCCAGCCCGATCCGTCGGTGTTGTGGCCCACGAGTTTTCCGCCCTGGATGACCACGGTGTTCACGGCGCCCATGGCGCGCGCTTCTTCGGACAGGCTGTCGAGGTGCGGAATCACCGCCTGCTTGCAGGGGTAGGTCACGTTGCAGCCCGCGTAGCCCATAATGCGCGCCGCCGACAACAGCGTGGGCAGATGCTCCGCCGAGGAAGCAGAGCGGTCCAGGTCGATGAGCTGGTAGTGCAGGCGCATGCCGTGATGGCGCGCTTCTTCTTCGTGCAGCGCGGGCGACAGCGATTTCTGGATGCCGGCACCGATCAGTCCGATCAGCACCTTGCGGGGGCTTGTGGATGGCATGGCGGACGTGGGTGTGGTGACCGGGGGATCAAGCAGCTGGATGCTCATGGGGCGGGCGGGATAC
>NZ_QAIM01000354.1:5000-6015 GCF_003061035.1 Acidovorax sp. HMWF018 | reverse complement strand
CGTCCACCCCGCGACGCAGAGCGCCGTCCCGAAGGCGAAGGCCGTGAAGGGGGCCGCAACGGACGTGGCGAAGGCCGTGAAGGGGGCCGTGGCCGCCGCGACAGCGAGCCGCGCAACCTGAACGCTGGCGTGAATAGTGACAACAACGCAGCTACCACTCCGGTGGAAGGCCCCAACGCAGGCAACACCGGTGGCGTAGAAGGCCAGCCGGCGCAGCAACCCCGTGGCGAGCGCGGTCCGCGCCGCGAACGTGGTGATCGCGGTGGCAACCGTGGTGAACGCGGTGAACGCGCTCCCCGCGCGGTCGAGGCCCAGGAGGCAAGCGCCACGGCCGCCGCTGGTGACTTTGCGGACACCGCTCCACTGGCATCGCTGCCGGACCTGGACCTGAGCGGCAATGACGCACCCGCCAACGGCAATGGCGCCACCGAAGAGCAGCGCCGCGAGCGCCGCTCCCGCGACCGCTATGGCCGTGACCGCCGCGAACGCGGCGAGCGTGGCCCGCGCGACAACAACGGCAACGCCGAAGCAGCTGCGCCAGCGATGCTGGACTTTGACCCCACCCAGGCAGAGCCCGCACCGGCACAGGACGAGGCGCCGCGCCGCAGCTACTTCAGCAACGCGCCCGCCGCCGAGCCTGTGGCACCGGCGGCAACCCCTGTCGCAGCTCCTGTGGCATCCCCAGCCGCTTCAGCCACTGAGCCAGCCGCAGCGCCTGTTACCGCGGCAGCTGTTGCAGCGCCCGTTGCAAACCCTGCAGCCGCCCCGGTGGCCGCACCGGCGCCTGTCGCAGCACCCTCACCGGCGGCGGTAGCCGCCCAGGCCCCCGTGGCAACAGCTGCGCAAGCCAAGGGACTGCCCCGCGTTCAGGCGTTCACGCTGCCCATCGATGAACTGCAGCAAGTGGCTGCCGCATCGGGCCTGCAGTGGGTGAACTCTGACGCGGACAAGATCGCTGCCGTGCAGGCCGCCATCGCTGCCGAGCCCAAGCCCATCCGCGTGCCCCGCGAGCGCC
>NZ_QAIM01000354.1:0-4990 GCF_003061035.1 Acidovorax sp. HMWF018 | reverse complement strand
GGTCCGCTGGTGCTGGTGGAAACCCGCCGCGACCTGTCGGCCATGGCGCTGCCGTTTGAGCAGCCCCCCGCAGCCTGATGCGCTGCAATGGCTGCTGCCCCAGGGCTGCAGCCTGCACCAAGAAGGCGGCTCAGGCCGCCTTCTTTTTTTGGGCAACCGAGCAAGCACCGTGCTGGGCGCCAATACCCGCAAGCCGCAGAAGACGGTCGTCCAGCAGGTACCATTTCAGGCCGCTGGTGCAGCCAGCAACCCGCGCTTTCCAGGCCACACTTCACCCCCGAGATCCACGGACCCTTTGCCCCCATGCTGTTCCTGCTGTCTCCCGCCAAATCGCTCGACTACGACACGCCCGTTCCCGAAGGCCTGCCGCACACCACACCCCAGTTTGTGCCGCAGTCCACGGCCCTGATCGAAGTCCTGCGGGAGCAGTCGCCGCAGCAGATCGCGTCGCTGATGGAACTGAGCGACACGCTCGCGGCGCTGAACGTGGCGCGTTACCAGGCCTGGCGCCCCCGCTTCACGGCCCACAACTCGCGCCAGGCGGTGCTGGCTTTCAATGGCGACGTGTACGAGGGGCTGCAAGCCCGCAGCCTGAGCACTGACGACCTGCACTGGGCCCAGAGCCATGTCGCCATCCTCAGCGGCCTGTACGGTGTGCTGCGGCCGCTGGACCGCATGCAGCCCTATCGCCTGGAGATGGGCACGCGCCTGGCCACCGAGGCAGGCAGCAACCTGTACCAGTTCTGGGGCCGCCAGATTGCCGAGCACCTGAACACCCGGCTGCGCGCCGACACCACGCCAGTGGTGATCAACCTCGCCTCGCAGGAATACTTCAAGGCCGTGGACCGCAAGGCACTCAAGGCCCGCGTGATCGAATGCGTGTTCGAGGACTGGAAGGGCGGCAACTACAAGATCATCAGCTTCTTTGCCAAGCGCGCACGCGGCCTGATGGCGCGCTACGCCATCACCCACTGCCTTGCCACACCCCACCAGCTCGAAGGGTTTGACCTGGACGGCTATGCCTTTGCCCCGGCATCATCCGAGCCCGAGCGCCTGGTCTTCCGGCGCAAGACCCCGGCCTCCGCATAAATCCGCCCACCACCCTGCTCTTGTTGAAGGACCGCCATGGCATCGCGTTCTGACCAGCACCCGGACAGCACCACCACCCAGCACGCCAGCGCAGCGCGGCAGGCCATCACCCCCGAGTTGCGCCGCTGGATCATCGAGCAGGCCCAGGCGGGCTACGCTGCGCCCGTGGTGCTGCAGTCCATGCGTGACGCAGGCTGGGACGAAGACGTGGCGGCGGATGCGCTGGAGATCACGCTGCAGGAGCACCTGAACGACTTGGCTGTGCAGCAGGGCCTGCCCTCGGCCGTGCGGGTGCCCGAGCCCCGGCTGGATGAATCCCCTGCCCAGGTGGACTGCGGAGACCGCGCCGTGAATGTGCTGCTGGCCATGGCACAGCCGCGCATCGTGGTGTTTGGTAACCTGCTGTCGCCCGAGGAGTGCGATGCCCTGATAGCCGCTGCAGAGCCCCGCATGGCACGCTCGCTCACCGTGGCCACCAAGACCGGGGGCGAAGAGATCAACGCCGACCGCACCAGTGACGGCATGTTCTTCCAGCGCGGGCAAAGTCCCCTGATCCAGCGCATCGAGGAGCGCATTGCACGCCTGCTCCACTGGCCCATCGAAAACGGCGAAGGCCTGCAGGTGCTGCACTACCGCCCCGGCGCCGAATACAAGCCCCACTACGACTACTTCGACCCCGCCGAGCCCGGCACGCCCAGCATCATCCAGCGCGGCGGCCAGCGCGTGGGCACGCTGGTGATGTACCTGAACACGCCTGACAAAGGCGGCGGCACCACCTTCCCCGACGTGCACCTGGAGGTGGCGCCGCAGCGTGGCAACGCGGTGTTCTTCAGCTACGAGCGCCCGCACCCGTCCACCCGCACCCTGCATGGCGGCGCCCCCGTGATCGCCGGGGACAAATGGATTGCCACCAAATGGCTGCGTGAGCGGGAATTTCAGTAAAAACCCCGGCATGCGCTAGTCGAACATGCGTCAGCAGCTATAAAAATAGTAGCAATAGCACAGACCCCCTTGGAAACCACACACCCGAAAGACCAGGCCATGAACACGCCAGAACAATCCCAACTCGGCAAGGCATCGGCCTACGTGGACCAGTACGACGCCTCGCTGCTGTTCCCCATCCCCCGCGCGGGCAAGCGGGCCGAGATCGGCATCACCGGCTCGGCGCCCTTCTTCGGGGCCGACCTGTGGACGGCGTTCGAGCTGTCCTGGCTGAATGCGCGTGGCAAGCCGCAGGTGGCGCTGGCGCACATAACCGTGCCCTGCGAGACGCCCAACATCGTCGAGAGCAAGTCGTTCAAGCTGTATCTCAACAGCTTCAACAACACCCGCTTTGCCGATGCGGCCGAGGTGCAGGCCCGCATCCGCGCCGACATCAGCGAAGCCGTATGGCGTGGCGCCGACCACCCCGCCACCGTGGGCGTGAAGCTCATCGCACCAGAGCTGTTCGACCAGGAGCCCGTGCATGAGCTGGACGGCCTGAGCCTGGACCGGCTGGACGTGGAATGCACGCGCTACCAGCCCGCGCCCGACCTGCTGACGGCCACATTCAACGAAGCGCCCGTGACCGAAACCCTCACCAGCAACCTGCTCAAGAGCAACTGCCTGGTGACCGGCCAGCCCGACTGGGGCAGCGTGCAGATCAGCTACAGCGGCCCGCAGATCAACCAGGAAGGGCTGCTGCAGTACCTGGTGAGCTTTCGCAACCACAACGAGTTCCATGAGCAGTGTGTGGAGCGCATCTTCATGGATGTGTGGACACGCTGCAAACCCATCAAGCTCACGGTGTATGCGCGCTACACGCGCCGGGGCGGGCTGGACATCAACCCCCTGCGCACCAGCCACCCGCAGGCCCTGCCGCGCAACGTGCGCACTGCCCGGCAGTAGGCCTGCCCCCGCCACCCGTCAACCGACCGCATCCGTCAGTTGCGCGCGTCGATCCAGTCGCACCGCAGAGTGTGGCGCAAGTGCGCGCGGGTGCGCCAGGCAACGTACAGGCTGGGGACAAAAATGCCGATCAGGCAGACCGGCGCGGCGCAGGGCTCGCCAAAAGCGCAGATGGGAAACCAGCCCACCCAGCCCAGCATCCAGACCGTCAGCACCAGGTCCCACAGGTGGTATTCGAGCGGGTGGTCGGCCTTGTGCGCCACATGCCACTGCTTGATGCGCTGCAGCTCGTCGAGGGTCATGGTGATCTCCCGGAAAACGGGAAAATCACTGTAAGTTACGAGTAAGAATTCGTCAAGGTGCGAGTATTCCTTGGCGGCTCGTTGCAGCGCCGCTCACCCCAGCCGGAACACATCCACCGAGCGGCCCAGCGACACCGCGCTCTCCTTGAGGCCCTGGGCGGCGGCGGCAGATTCCTCCACCAGCGCGGCGTTCTGCTGCGTCACGGTGTCGAGCTGGGTCACGGCCTCGTTGACCTGGGCAATGCCCTGCGACTGCTCCTTGGTGGCGCTGCTGATCTGCTGGACCAGCGTGCTCACGCGTTCCACCGCATGGACCACACCTTCGATGGTGGTACCGGCATGGTCCATCTGCTGCGCGCCGCTGGCAATCTGGTTCACCGTGACGCCAATCAGACCGCTGATCTCCTTGGCCGAGCTGGCACTGCGTTGCGCCAGGGCCCGCACCTCGCCCGCCACCACCGCAAAGCCCCGGCCCTGCTCGCCCGCGCGGGCGGCCTCCACAGCGGCATTGAGCGCCAGCAGATTGGTCTGGAAGGCAATGCCTTCGATCACGCCCACGATCTCGCTGATCTTGGTGGACGACAGCTTCATCTGCTGCATGGCCGCTCCCACCTCCTGCACCGCCTGGCCACCACGCGTGGCGATGTCGCTGCTCTGTGCGCTCTCGTGCGACACCTTGGCCGCTGTCTCCGACGTCTGCAGCACCGTGCTGGCCAGTTGCTCCATGGCCGCGGCGGTTTCTTCCAGGCTGCTGGCCTGCGACTCGGTGCGGGCCGACAGGTCCATGCCGCCGCGCGCGATTTCGTCGGCCGATTCGATGAAGTTGCGCACCTCCGTGCGCACGTCGCCCACCACGGCGCGCAGGTTGACCTGGGTCTGTTGCAAGCGCTGCATCAGCGCGCCCAGGGGTTGGGGATAGTCGGTGCCCACCGATGTGGCGAGGTTGCAAGCCGAGATGTCGGATGCGAAGCGGGTGGCATCGTGCACGCCCTGCAGCACGGTGGCCTGAAAGCGCCACAGCGTCCACCCCGCCCCCAGCACCAGCAGCGCCAGGCGGGCCACCCAGGCGGTGGTGCCTTGCAGCCCCATCACGTCGGGCAACAAGGCCAGCAGCACCGTCATCAGCAGCAGGATCGCCATGCGGGGCAGCAGCGCCATCTGCGCCAGGCGCTGCTGCCAGCCACGCACTCCCCGGTAGCGCACGTTGCCCGAGTCCAGGTAGAAGCTGCTTGCGCCCGAAGCCGCCTCGCTGCGCATCTGGGCATACAAGGCCTCGGCGGCCACCATCTCGGCCGCACTGGGCTTGGTGCGCACCGACATGTAGGCGCGTGGCTTGCCGCCCTCCATGATGGGGGTGACGTTGGCTCGCACCCAGTAGTGGTCGCCGTTCTTGCGGCGGTTCTTGACCAAGCCCGTCCAAGGCTCGCCCCGGCCAATGGTGCGCCACATGTCCTTGTAAGCCTCGGGCGGCATGTCCGGGTGGCGAATGATGTTGTGCGGCTGGCCGATGAGCTCGTCGTAGCTGTAGCCACTGACGCGCACAAACGCCGGGTTGCAGTGCGTGATCTCACCCTTGGTGTTGGTGCTGGACACCAGCAGCTCATCACCGGGGTAGTCAAAATTCTGCTGGGTCACTGGCAGGTTGATGCGCATTCGAGGCTCCTGAAGGGCCTGCGGCAGGGGCAGGCGGCGCGGCTTTTTGTGGCGTGTTG
>NZ_QAIM01000353.1:2276-12359 GCF_003061035.1 Acidovorax sp. HMWF018 | reverse complement strand
GTTGATGGCGGCCTGGGCTTCTGCGTCGCTGCCCATCTCCACAAAGCCGAAGCCTTTGGAGCGACCCGTGTCGCGCTCCATCATGACCTTGGCGCTGGTCACGGCACCGAACTGGCCAAAGGCCTGTTCCAGATCACCGTCGCGCACCGAGTAAGGCAGGTTGCCGACGTACAGTTTGTTGCCCATCGAGGGACTCCTCAAAAACACATGGATAAAGCGATGGAGTCCCCAAAACGCAGCCAGCTAATCTCAATGACGCTCTCAGCGCGAAACTGACGGATCACCGCAAACTTGAAATGCGGGCCAAACCCGCCAGACCATTATGCGCCACACTTTTGGGGAAAAAGCAAGGGGCTTTGCGCGCTGTGGTGTCCGTGCCGCGCCCGAACGCAAAAAGGAGCCCAAAGGCTCCTTTTTTTGCCGTCGGCAGGCCCTGAGGACTGCCGATAAGGACTTTTTAGTAGCTGCTACGGCCACCGCCGTAACCACCACCGCCGCCACCGCCGTAGCCGCCGCCACCGCTACGGCCACCGCCGTAACCGCCGCCGCCATTGCCGCCACCGAAGCCACCGCTACGGGGAGCGCGGGGCTCCATAGGACGGGCTTCGTTGACCACGAGGTCACGGCCACCGAAGTTCTGACCATGCACGCCTTGAATGGCGGCTTGGGCTTCAGCATCGCTGCCCATTTCGACAAAGCCGAAACCCTTGGAGCGGCCGGTGTCACGTTCCATCATGACCTTGGCGCTGCCAACCGAGCCGTACTGGCTGAAGGTCTGCTGCAGATCTTCGTCGCGGAAAGAGTAGGGCAGGTTGCCCACGTAAAGTTTGTTGCCCATGAAGGACTCCTGAAAAAACACAAAAACGCGATGGAGCCCGACGCAATCAACAAACCTGTGACGACTTCAAAGACGCGAAACTGACCATTCACCGCTAAGCTTACTGCCCTTCTGCAAGCAGAAAAGCGAATCCATTATTAATCACTTTATGGGGCCCGTGGGGTTTTATTTCTGGGCAGATGGGCTCAAAACACCGGGGCAGCGTGGTTTTTCGGGGAATTTCAGGGCAAACCATAAGGTAAAATCTGGGGGTCTTTGGGGAGTAGCCCGCCCGGCCGCGCAATGCGCCGGGGGCATGCGTCAACACACTTGGGTTCTTTGAGACCTATGGCGTATGCGGCTTTTTGAGCTGGGCGAGACCATTGACTGCAAACCGATCCACATGGCCGGAGTCGGGGTGCAGTCAATGCGTTTTCCACCCATCCGGCCGGATAGGACCCCCTCCCCCATGGAAGCCTTCTTCATTTCCACCGCCATCGTCGCGCTCGCCGAGATGGGCGACAAGACGCAGCTGCTCGCTCTGGTGCTCGCGGCACGCTTTCGCAAACCCTGGCCCATCGTGCTGGGTATCCTGGTGGCCACGCTGGTCAACCACGGCCTGGCCGGCGCTGTCGGTGCCTGGGTGACCACCTTCCTGGGCCCCCAGGTGCTGCGCTGGATTTTGGGCGCCTCGTTCATCGCCATGGCGGTCTGGATGCTGATCCCCGACAAGCTGGACGAAGGCGAAGCCGACGGATCGCCACGCTGGGGGGTGTTTGGCACCACCGTGGTCGCATTCTTCCTGGCCGAGATGGGCGACAAGACCCAGATCGCCACGGTCATGCTGGCTGCCAAATACAACGCTTATCTCTGGGTGGTAGCGGGCACCACGTTGGGCATGATGCTGGCCAATGCGCCCGTGGTCTGGCTGGGCGAGCGCATCACGCGCAAAGTGCCCATCCGCGCGGTGCATCTGGTGTCTGCCGCCATCTTTCTGGTGTTGGGGCTGCTGGCGATTTTTTCGTCTGCAGGCTGACCTGATCGGTGCGACGGGCTGGGCGACGCGGCGCTGCTTTGGTATATTTGCCAGACGCGCCGATTTGCCACAGCTTGCGGGCGCTTTATAAATTCTGCTAAAGACCCGTCCGACACACCTGCCCGGCCTCGTTTTTAGCGACGCCGGGTATTTTTTTGCCGAGGTTTTGCCCTCGGTGACAGCGGCTCCTCCAGGGGCTTGCGGCGTGTGCAAGGGGTGGAACGTGAGGGCTTACCAGTTCCAACTATGTCGTTCATCGCCACACCCCAGTCCATGCATTTCCCGGATGCGCTGCCGCTGCAAAGCGGCGCGTCCATCCGCGACTACCACCTGGCCTTTGAGACCTACGGCACGCTCAATGCCGACCGCTCGAACGCCGTGCTTGTGTGCCACGCCCTCAACGCCTCGCACCATGTGGCGGGCGTGTACGCCGGTCAGGACAAGAGCGAGGGCTGGTGGGACAACATGATCGGCCCCGGCAAGCCCGTGGACACCGACCGCTTCTTCGTCATCGGCGTGAACAACCTGGGCTCGTGTTTTGGCTCCACCGGGCCCATGCACCACCACCCGGACACCGGCGAGGTTTATGGAGCGGACTTCCCCGTGGTCACGGTGGAAGACTGGGTCAACGCCCAGGCGCGGTTGCTGGACCGTCTGGGCATCCAGCAACTGGCGGCCGTGCTGGGCGGCAGCCTGGGCGGCATGCAGGCGCTCAGCTGGACGCTGCAGTACCCCGAGCGCATGCGCCACGCGGTGGTGGTGGCCAGCGCACCCAACCTCACGGCCGAGAACATCGCCTTCAACGAAGTCGCCCGCCGCGCCATCGTGACCGACCCGGACTTCCACGGCGGCCACTTTTACCGCCACGGCGTGATCCCCAAGCGTGGCCTGCGCATTGCCCGCATGATCGGCCACATCACGTACCTCAGCGACGACGTGATGAACGAGAAGTTCGGGCGTCAGCTGCGTGAAGGTATCGACCTGAAATACAGCACGCAGGACATCGAGTTCCAGATCGAAAGCTACCTGCGCTACCAGGGCGACAAGTTCAGCGACTACTTCGACGCCAACACCTACCTGCTCATCACCCGGGCGCTGGACTACTTCGACCCCGCGCGCACCCATGCCGGCAACCTCACGCGGGCCCTGGCCCGGGCGCAGGCCAGGTTCCTGCTGGTGAGTTTCACCACCGACTGGCGCTTTTCGCCCAAGCGCAGCCGCGAGATCGTGAAGGCCCTGCTCGACAACCGCCGCAGCGTGAGCTACGCCGAGATCGATGCGCCCCACGGGCACGATGCCTTTTTGCTCGATGACGCCCGGTACATGGGCGTCATGCGCTCTTATTTCGATAGCATTGCCAAGGAGTTGCAACCATGACCGAAAAAGCGGCGATGCAAGCCCTGGCGCGCCTAGTGCCCCCCGGCTCGCGCGTGCTCGACCTGGGCTGTGGCAACGGCGCCATGCTTGACTACCTGCAGCGCGAGCGCGGCTGCAGCGGCTATGGTGTGGAGATCGACGACGCCAACGTGCTGGCCTGCGTGCAGCGCGGGGTGGATGTGATCCAGCTCAACCTCGACGAGGGGCTGGCCATGTTTGACGACAACAGCTTTGACGTGGTGCTGCAGATCGACACGCTGCAGCACCTGCGCAATGCCGAAACCATGCTGCGCGAGACGGCGCGCGTAGGCCGCACGGGTGTGGTGGCGTTTCCCAACTTTGCGCACTGGCCCAACCGCCTGTCCATCCTGCGCGGACGCATGCCCGTGACGCGGCGCCTGCCCTACCAGTGGTACGACACGCCCAACATCCGCGTGGGCACCTACAAGGACTTCGAAGTGCTGGCCACCAAGAACAGCCTGCGCATCCTGGATTCCTTCGGGCTGCAGGATGGACAGGAAGTGCGCTGGCTGCCCAACGCGCGCGCGGGCACGGCCGTCTTCCACTTCGAACACGCATAGCGCTTACCGGGGTGTACGCCCCGGCGACACACCGCTGTCAACCGCATCGGCTAAGGTGCGGGCTCCGTTTGTAGGAGACCCGCATGAAACGCATTGCACTGCGCGCCGTGACTGCCGCCGCGCTGCTCACCACCTGGGCGCTGGGCGCCGTGGCCCAGGCCTGGCCGCCCACCCCCACCGTCATTGCCCACCGGGGCGCATCGGCCCTGCGGCCGGAGCACACGCTCGCCGCGTACCAGAAGGCCATTGACGACGGCGCCGACATCATCGAGCCCGACCTGGTCATCACCAAGGACGGCGTGCTGGTGGCGCGGCACGAGAACGCCATCGCCATCCTGGGCGCCGATGGCTCTGTGAAGGAAGCCACCAGCGACGTGGTGGACCGCCCCGAGTTTGCGGGCCGCAAAACCACCAAGACCATTGACGGCCAGGCCATCACCGGCTGGTTCACCGAAGACTTCACGCTGGCCGAGCTCAAAACCCTGCGCGCCCGCGAGCGCATCCCTGCGCAGCGCCCGGCCAACGTGGCCTACAACGGCCAGTTCGAGGTGCCCACCATGCAGGAGGTGATCGACCTGGCCAAGGCGGCGACGGCCAAGACCGGTCGCACCATCGGCATCTACCCCGAGACCAAACACCCCACCTACTTCCAGTCCATCGGCCTGCCGCTGGAGGCGCCGCTGCTGGCCGTGCTGGAGAAAAACGGCTGGAACCACAAGGACGCGCCCGTGTTCGTGCAGTCCTTCGAGGTCAGCAACCTGCAGGCGATCCGCAAGCTCAGCAGCGTGCGCCTGGTGCAGCTGGTGGCGCCCTCGGGCCGGCCGTATGACTTTGTGGCGCAGGGCGCGGCCAACACGCGCGCTTATGCCGACCTGATCACGCCCGAGGGCCTCAAGCAGGTGGCCACCTATGCCAATGCCATCGGCCCCTTCAAGACGCTGGTGGTGCCGGTCAAGGACGGCGTTCCCGGCGAGCCCACGACGCTGGTGGCGCGCGCCCGCGCCGAAGGCCTGGGCGTGCACATCTGGACGCTGCGGCCCGAAAACGCCTTTCTGCCTGCCGGGCTGAAAAAGGCGCCCGCCACCGACGGCACGGTACGCGGCGACAGCGTGGCCGAGATCACGGCCTACCTGCGTGCAGGCATCGACGGCTTCTTCACCGATGACCCTGCCGTGGGCCGAGCTGCCGTTCAAGCATTCACGGCGACGAAGTGACAGGTGCCGGGCGCGGCTTGCCCGGCGCGGAGCGTGCCCCCTGGCGCTGCCCCAGTTGCCGCGCCTTTTCCACCCACAACGCCAGCCGCTCGGTGCTGGCGCTGCGCACCGGGCCAAAGCTGTGCACCTGCACGGGGCTGATGCCGCAGAACTCCAGGATGGCCTTCTTCATCTGGTGGTGCCCTGGCATGCGTGTGACCCAGCGGAAGTACCAGGGCGGCGAGTCCATGGTCACCAGCAGCTCGGCCGATCGGCCGGCCAGCAGCTTGTCCCACAGTGATGAGCCTTTGCGGTACTTGAAGGCATAGCCGGGCAGCAGCACGCGGTCGATAAAACCCTTGAGCAGCGCGGGCATGGCGCCCCACCAGATCGGATAGACCCACACCAGATGGTGCGCCCAGGTGATGTCGGCCTGCGCGGCCAGCAAATCGGGTTCTAGAGGCTGGGCAGCGCCATAGCCCTGGAACAGGGGGTTGAAGGTCAGCTGACCCACGTCCAGAAACCGCACCTGCGCCCCTGCGCGCCGGGCGCCCTCGGCATAGGCACGTGCCATGCCTGCGCACAGGCTCTCGGCGGTGGGGTGGCCCAGGATGACCAGAATGTTTTGTTGCTCTGCCACAGACGCTCCATCAAGGTGTTGTTGATGGCGCCATGGTCACCCTGCCCCACGGGGCAGAGTCAAGCGGTCAGGTCAAGTCGCGGTGAATCTCGCAGCGCCCGCCGTGGTCGCTGCACCAAATTGCGCGGGGTTGTGCGCCGGAGGTGCCACCGCCAGTGTGGAGGGCGCAGCGCAGGCTTCGGGTGCCACGGGCACGGCCAGCGTGTCGCAGGTGTGCAGCTCGGCTTCCAACAGCGCCAGCTGTGCGTCCAGCGCTGACAGGCGCGCCAGCTCCTGCGCCACGGCGGCCCGCCGCCGGGCCACCAGCTGGGCCATGCGTTCCCAGCCTGCAGCGGTGTCGATGTGGGGCAGGCCATCCAGCTCCGACAGCCGAAAACCCAGCGCCTGGGCCTGGCGGATCAGCAACACGCGGGCCACATCGGCCTCGCCATAGTGGCGGTAGCTGCCCGCGCGCGCCACCGTGCCCAGCAGGCCCCGCGACTCATACAGCCGGATGGCCTTGGGCGTGGTGCCGGTGCGTTGGGCGAGTTCTCCGATGCGCATGGATGATCCTGAGGGCGCTATAAAATATATAGCTGTAAAGGCATATGAAATTAGCGCTAGAGGCGAATTTGGCACAAATTCAGGCTCCACGGCGCTCTGGGCGGGCAATGGGCTCGTTGGCTACACGATAAGCTGCGGCGCTTTGAAGTTGCCCCTTCGCACTGCCCCCATGCCCCAGTTTGCCGCCCACCTGAGCCTGATGTACACCGAGCTGCCCTTGCTCGACCGTTTTGCGGCTGCGGCGCGCGACGGGTTCCTGGCGGTGGAACTGCACTTCCCCTACGCTTTCGAGCCCCGCGAGATCGCTGCCCGGCTGCAGGACAACGGCCTGCAGCTGGTGCTGTTCAACGCCCCCGCGGGCGGGGTCGCGCCCGCCGACATGGCCCACGCCTGGGACCAGGGGGCACGCGGCCTGGCCGCGCAGCCGGGTCGGGAGGCGGAGTTTCGCGCCGGAGTGCTGGAGGCCCTGCGGTATGCCGAGCAACTGCGCTGCCCGTTCATCAACCTGCTGTGCGGCACCGTGCCGCCGGGGGTGGAGCGCGAATCGCTGAAGGCCCTGTGCGTGGGCAACCTGCGCTGGGCGGCAGAGCAGGCCGCGCGTGCAGGGTGTGACATCCTCATCGAGCCCACCAACCTGCGCGACGTGCCGCGTTATTTTCTGAACCGGCAGGACCACGCGCACGAGCTGCTCGACGCGGCCCAGGTGCCCCACCTGAAGGTGCTGATGGACCTGTACCACTGCCAGCTGGTGGAGGGGGATCTGCACGGCAAGCTGCAGCGCTACCTGCCCACGGGCCGCGTGGCCCACATCCAGGTGGCGGGTGTGCCCGCGCGCAACGAGCCCGACCGGGGCGAGCTGCACTACCCGTTCCTGTTCGACACCCTCGACGCCCTGGGCTACACGGGCTGGGTGGGGTGCGAATACACCCCGGCGGCAGGCACGTCACAGGGGCTCGGTTGGCGGGACTGGGCCCTGCGCAGCCGCGCCCCTCACCCCGCATAGATCGTTTCGGCGGTCGGCACCAATACGCGCGAATGCGTAAGGGAATGCGTGAATAAATGTAACAAGGTGCTGGGCTTAGAGTGAAAGCAGACCGGCCCAGCCGGCTTTTCGCATTCCATTCCAGGAGACACCCCGCATGCCCGCATCCCTTGCCAACAACCGATCCGTCGCGCGCCAGGTCACGTTGACCGCCATTGCGCTGGTGGCCTTGGTGCTGGTGCTGGTGGGGCTGGCGATTGCCGTGCTGACCGAGCGCAGCACCCGCGCCCAGGTGGTGGCCAGCGTGGGCGACACGGCGCAGAGCGTGGCGCAGTCGCTGGACGCGGCCGACAACACCAACCGCGAGCTGGTGCAGCTGACCATGAAGGGCTTTCAGCGCTACTTCGAGGCCACCATGCAGCTCGACGAAGCCTCGGGCGAGCTGCGCAGCTACGGCGCGCTGGTCAACGAGGACTATGGCTCGGTCGACAAATTCGCCAGCGAGACGGGCGGCATTGCCACCGTGTTTGCCAAGAAGGGCGACGATTTCATCCGCATCACCACCTCGGTCAAGAACGACAAGGGCGAGCGCCAGATGGGCACGCCGCTTGGCCGCACCGACCCGGCCTACGCCACGGTGTCCAAGGGCGAGCCCTTTACCGGCGTCACGGTGGTGAACGGCAAGCCCTTCATGGGCCACTACCTGCCCGCCAAGGACGCCTCGGGCAAGGTCATTGCGCTGCTGTTCATCGGCAACGACATCAGCGTGTTCCACGCCATGCTGCAAAAGCAGGTGGCGCAGACGAAGTTCTTCGAACACGGCGGCACCTACGTGATCAACCCTGGCACCTCGCTGGACCAGGCCGTGTTCGTGTACCACCCCACGGCGCGCGGCAAGCGCGTGCTGGAGGCCTACCCGCAAGCGCGCCCCTTCTTTGAAGCGCTGGCTGCATCGCAGGACGGCTTTGTGCGCGAGGCCGCAGACGTGCTGGGCACCGGCGCCGAGAACCCCTGGGCGCTGGTGCGCAAGACCGGTGGCGGCTGGTGGGTGGTGGCCGAAGTGGCCGACGGCGAGGCCATGGCAAGCCAGCGGCGCGTCACGCTGGCCGTGTGGGGCCTGATGGCCGTGGCCGTGGTGCTGCTGGCCATCGGCCTGTTCGTCATGCTGCGCCGGGGCGTGAGCCGCCCGCTGCAGGACCTGACCCAGGCCATCACGCTGGTCGCGCAGGGCGACCTGACCGAAGCCTTTCACACCACGCGGCGCGACGAGATCGGCGCGCTGGTGCAGGAGGTGGAGGGCATGCGCCAGCGGTACACGCAAATGCTGCAGCAGGTGCGCAATGCCGTGGACAGCATCACCACCGCCAGCGCCGAGATTGCCAGCGGCAACCAGGACCTGTCGGCCCGCACCGAGGCCACGGCCAGCAGCCTGGCGCAGACCGCACAAAGCATGGAGCACCTGACCTCCACCGTGCGCCAGTCGGCCGACGCCGCGCGCCAAGCCAACCAGCTGGCCAGCACCGCCGCCGAAGTGGCTGCGCGCGGCGGCCAGGTGGTGGGCGAGGTGGTCACCACCATGGGCGACATCAACCAGAGCTCGCGCAAGATCGCCGACATCATCGGCGTGATCGATTCGATCGCGTTCCAGACCAACATCCTCGCGCTCAACGCTGCGGTGGAAGCCGCCCGCGCGGGTGAACAGGGCCGGGGTTTTGCTGTGGTGGCCAGCGAAGTGCGCAACCTGGCCGGGCGCAGCGCCGAGGCGGCGCGCGAGATCAAGGCGCTGATTGGTGCGTCGGTGGAGCGGGTGGAATCGGGCGCGCGCCTGGTGCAGAACGCGGGCAGCACCATGGACGAGATCGTGGGTTCGGTCAAACGGGTGGGCGACATCATTGGCGAGATCACCGCAGCCTCGACCGAACAGTCCGACGGCATCGGCCAGGTCAACACCGCCGTCAACCAGCTCGACCAGATGACGCAGCAGAACGCCGCGCTGGTGGAGCAATCGGCCGCCGCTGCGCAAAGCCTGCGCGAGCAGGCCACGCGGCTGGCCGGGGCGGTACAGGTGTTCAAACTCTCGCGGGGCGACGGCACGGCGACCCACGGTGGCCTGGGTTACTCGGCGCGCGAGGCCCTGGCTGCGCCCATGGCGCAGACCGGCGACGGCGAGGGACAGCACGCGCCCGGCAGCGGAGCCCGGGCGCCCACCCAGCTGCAATAGGGCGCACGAACGGTGGGGGTGGTCATCCGGCGGTTTGCGGTCTGTGGCCCTTGGTTTATGCTGGTCTGATTCCTTTCACTCCCCCGCCCACCTGCATCCATGGCCGCCCACGTCCCCACCATGCTGGCAATGATCATTGCCAGCTCCCTCATGATGGCGGCCTCCATGGCCGTGGTGGGCTGGGGCCGGCGGCGCGATGGCCTGGGCCGCTGGGCGGCGGCCCTGCTGGTCAACGCCATCGGCCACTTGCTCATCATGCTGCGCGGCCTGATCCCCGATGTGTTGTCCATCGTGGTCGGCAACCTGATGTTGTCCAGTGTGTTCGTGGGGATGATTGCTGCGGTCTATCAGTTCCAGGGGCGCCCCGTGCGCTGGCCCCTGCTGCTGGCACCACCGCTGCTGGTGCTGGTTTTTGTCTCGGTGTTCATCGACAACTTTCCGGCGCGGGTGAGTTTTGTGGGCTTGGTCATCGGGCTGCAAGCCGTTTGGGCGCTGCTGGCAGCGCTGTCGCACCGGCATGCCACCGTGGGGCGCGGGCAGTGGCTGCTGGTGGCGGGTCTGTCGCTGGAGGCCGTGGTGCTGGGGGGGCGTGCGCTGGTGGCCATCAGCACCCATTCCGAGGCCACCAACATCCTGCAAAGTAGTGCGCTGCAGACGCTGACTTTTCTGGCCACCTTCTCGGTGGTACTCGTC
>NZ_QAIM01000353.1:0-2260 GCF_003061035.1 Acidovorax sp. HMWF018 | reverse complement strand
GTAGTGCGCTGCAGACGCTGACTTTTCTGGCCACCTTCTCGGTGGTACTCGTCAGCTCGGTGGGTTTTGTGTTCATGTCGCGCGACCGGGCCGACGTAAACAACCGCGTGCTGGCCGCGCTGGACCCGCTCACCGGCGTGGCCAACCGCCGCTCGCTGATCGCGGCGCTGGATCGCGACGTGGCCCGCGCCCAGCGCATGCGCGAGCCCATGGCCCTGATGATGGTGGACATCGACCACTTCAAGGACGTGAACGACCAGTACGGCCATCCGGCGGGGGACCGCGTGTTGTGCAGCGTGGTCAACGTCCTGCGCCAGCGCGTGCGTGCGCAGGACTTGGTGGGCCGCTACGGGGGCGAAGAGTTCATGGTGCTGCTGCCCGACACCGGCCTCGTGGGGGCCGAGCAGCTGGCGCGCGAGCTGTGCAAGGCGGTCGAGGAGTCCCGCTGCCCAGCCGATGGCGTGCCCGGCCCCGGCATTGCGGTCACGGTGAGCATTGGCGTGTTTGGCGGGCGGCTGGAGTCGGGTGACAGCTGGGACATGCTGATTGCTGCCGCCGACCGCGCGCTGTACCAGGCCAAGAACAACGGCCGCAACCGCGTCGAGGTGGCTACGGGCCTGCGCCGCCCCAGCGCCCAGCTGGCGGCCCAGGCCAATCCCGAGACCCTGCCCGAGTCTCTGTATTGATCGATGGCGCCCGGCGGGGGGTTGTGTTGGAATGGCGGATTGATCACCTTCTGCCTTCAGGAGCCCCACCATGAACGCCCGCGTGCCCTCCCAAGTCCTTCAGCCTGAGCTTGCCCTGCAGCGTGTCAGCCAGGCCTGGGACAGTGACATTGTTCGCCAGCTCACCGACTACATCGCCATCCCTGCCAAGTCCCCCACGTTCGCTGCCGACTGGGCCGAGCTGGGCCTGCTCGACACCGTGGTGCGCAACGCCGCCGCCTGGGTGGAGTCGCAAAAGGTCGAGGGCCTGACGCTCGAAATCGTGCGCCTGGAAGGCCGCACCCCGGTGCTGTTCTTCGAGATCGCCGCCACCCAGCCCGGCGCCACCGACACCGTGCTCATGTACGGCCATTTGGACAAGCAACCCGAGTTCTCTGGCTGGCGCAGCGACCTGGGCCCTTGGACGCCCAAGTACGAAGACGGCAAGCTCTACGGCCGGGGCGGCGCCGATGACGGCTATGCGGTGTACGCCAGCATCGCTGCGGTGCAGGAACTCAAGCGCCAGAACGTGCCGCACCCGCGCATCGTGGGTCTGATTGAAACCTGCGAGGAAAGCGGCTCGCGCGACCTGCTGCCCTACATCGATGCACTGAAGCCTCGCATGGGCAACGTGGCGCTGGTCGTGTGCCTGGACTCGGGCGCCGGCAACTACGACCAGCTGTGGCTCACCACCAGCCTGCGCGGCATGGCCAGCGGCACGCTCAAGGTCGAGATCCTGACCGAGGGCATCCACTCGGGCGATGCCTCGGGCCTGGTGCCCTCGTCGTTCCGCATCATGCGGCAGGTGCTCGACCGGCTGGAAGACAGCGCCACCGGCCGCCTGCTGCCCCAGAGCTTCCATTGCGAAGTGCCCGCCGACCGGCTGGCCCAGGCCCGCGCCACGGCGGCCATCCTGGGCGAAGAGGTGTACCGCCGCTTCCCCTGGGCGCACTACGACTGCGGCGGCTCCACCACGTTTGCACTGCCCACCACCACCGACCCGGTGCAGGCATTGCTCAAGCGTACCTGGGAGCCCACGCTCAGCGTCACCGGTGCCGAGGGCTTCCCGGCGCTGCAGGACGCGGGCAACGTGCTGCGGCCCTACACCGCCTTCAAGCTCAGCCTGCGCCTGCCCCCGCTGGTGGACGCCGCGCAAGCCGTGCAGGACCTGAAGGCGCTGCTGGAAGACAACGCGCCCTACCAGGCCAAGGTCACCTTCCAGAGCGGCGGCGGTGCCACGGGCTGGAATGCCCCGGCCACCACACCCTGGTTCGAGCAGGCGCTCAACGAGGCTTCGCAGGCGCACTTTGGCGCGCCCTGCGGCTACATTGGCCAGGGCGGCACCATTCCGCTCATGAACATGCTCAGCGAAGGCTTTCCCACCGCGCAGATGATGGTGTGTGGCGTGCTGGGCCCCAAGAGCAACGCGCATGGCCCCAACGAGTTTTTGCATGTGCCCTATGCCAAGCGCCTCACCGCCTCCGTGGCACACGTGATGGCGGCCATGGCCCAGCAGGCAGCCGCTGCGGCCACGGCCCCCTGACACCAGAGGGCGC
>NZ_QAIM01000352.1:0-2068 GCF_003061035.1 Acidovorax sp. HMWF018 | reverse complement strand
TTGTAGTTTCGTCGCCACGCCACCACCCACTGTGCCAGTGCGTCGGGTATGCAAATGTTGTGCAGATTTGCCACAGCGGGCAGGCCCAGTGCCAGCGCAGCGTGCGACAGAGCCACCAACGGGTTCTGCAGTTCCAGCGCCTGCGCGCCGTTTTGTTTGGAGAGTTTTTCGCCGTTGTCGCCGCACACCAGGGGGGTGTGCAGGTAGCGCGGTGTGGGCACCCCCAGGGCCTGCTGCAGCAGGATCTGGCGGGGCGTGTTGTCGGCCAGGTCCTCGCCCCGGACCACATCGGTGATGCCCTGGTCGGCGTCGTCCACCACCACGGCCAGCTGATAGGCCCACAGCCCGTCTGCGCGGCGCAGCACAAAGTCGCCCACGGCGGTCGCAACCTGTTGCTGCTGGCGGCCCAGGCGGCGGTCGTGCCACTGCAGCAGTCCGTCTGCTACTGAATATGTAGCATCCCAGGCATGATCCACTAGCGCTATCGGCTGTTTTGGCTTGAAGTCTGTCACATTGAAGCGCCAGGAGCGCCCTGTGCGGCCATGCAGCCCATGGCGGCAGGTCCCGGGATAGGGCAGTGCAGCATGGCGTTCACGCGCATGGCCCTGCGCGGCATGGGCGTCTTCGACGTCCTTGCGTGAACAGGCGCAGGGATAGGCATCGCCCTGCGCCACCAGCTGGTCCAGGGCATGCTGGTACAGCCCGCTGCGCGCAGACTGCCACTGGGGCGGGGCATCGGGGTGCAGACCACAGGCGGCCAGCTGCTGCAGGATGAAGGTGTCAGCCCCCGGCACGCAGCGGGGCTGGTCCACATCTTCCATGCGCACCAGCCATCGGCCGTTGTGTGCGCGTGCGTCCAGCCAGCTGGCCAGCGCTGCCACCAGAGAGCCCGCATGCAGCGGGCCCGTGGGAGAGGGGGCAAACCGCCCCACATAGCGCCCTTCAACGCGTACTGCGGGGCTGTCCTTGTCGTGCGGCGTTGCGCCCGCGCCCCCCGTCATGCCACGGCAAGTGCCAGTTCCAGGCCCGACACAAAGGCATCTTCCAGCCGGTGCCCCAGGCACCAGTCTCCGCACGCACCCAGGCCGGCCTTGGCGTCCCACAGGTGGCTATTGCCCAGCGGGTGGGTGGTCTGCGCATAGCGCCAGCGGCGGGTGTCGGCATGCGCGGGCTCGGCCCGGATGCCGGTGACCTCGGCAAATGCCTTGAGCAGCTTGGCCTGCACGCGGGCTTCGTCGTCTTCGAGGTGTTCTGCCGACCAGGCGGGGCTGGCCTGCACCGTCCAGCGCTCCACCACATTGCGCCCCGGCTTGGACGACTCGCGCGCCAGCCAGGCAATGCGGTGGTGGGTGCTGCGCGCGGCGTTCCATTGCGGGCCCAGTGTGGTCAGGCCTGGGCGCACGGCCTGGGGGTAGGCCAGCATCAGGGTCCAGCAGGGGGCAATGGCCACCTTGGACATGGCGTCGGCCAGTGGGGAGTCGAGTCCGGAGCCGGAAATCAGGGCCTGCGCAGGCACGGAGGGCTGGGCCAGCAGCACGGCATCGAAGCCTGCGTACACATGTTGCTCGCCGCCCGCGCCTTCGGTGCGCAATTGCCAGCCTGGTGCGTTCACGGCGTCGGGTTCGATGCGGGTGACGCGGGTGTGGGTGATGAGCTGACCTGCATGAACCAGGGGGTCGGCCCAGGTGGTGACCAGCGACTGCATGCCCGGGCTGGCCACCCAATGGGCCTCGCGGTGGGGCAGGCCCACGGCGGCTACGCGGCCTGCAGCGTCCAGCACCTGGACCGAGTTGGCGCTCCAGCGCTTGCAGATGCCGGGCACGGTGTCGATGGCGCGGGCAAAACGCGGGTCGCGCACGGTGAAATATTGGGCGCCGGCATCAAAGTTGCCAAAGGGGCTGTCGATGGTGGCGGTGCGGCCACCGGCCTGGTGGGATTTTTCGAACACTGTCACCCGGTGGCCGGCCTGGACCAGGGTGCGGGCGCAGGCAATGCCCGCCATGCCTGCGCCGATGATGGCGAAGTGGCGCTGCGGTTTGCCGGAGGGGGTGACTGGGGTGGCGGGCGC
>NZ_QAIM01000351.1:1454-4649 GCF_003061035.1 Acidovorax sp. HMWF018 | reverse complement strand
CCTGCCACTGAAGCACACGCATCCGCACTACCCGGACATCCACCATCGGCATGTCCATTGAGACCGAACACCCGCTTGTGGCGGGGCCGTCCCTTTGCAGGCAGCACGGCATTCAGCGTTAAGCGCCCCCCCAGTCATCACCAAGGGACGCGCCGTTGGCGGGCCCGCAGGGTGCGCAATTAGCGCAGTGCCATCCAGCCCTCCACCTCTCCCACCAAATGTGCCCGGAACACCTCGGCGATCGGTGACAGCTGCTTGCCCTTGGGCCAGACCAGGTGCCACTGCGACTGGATGGGAAAGCCCTGCACGTTGAGCACGGCAAGCCCCTCGTGGTGCGGGCCCAGGGCGTGGTGGGAGACGATGGAGACGCCCAGCTGGCCCTCCACCGACTCCTTGATGGCTTCATTGCTGCCCAGCTCCAGCAATGCGCTGGGCGCAAAACCCAGTTGGCGCAGGTGGGCGTCGGTGGCCATGCGGGTGCCGGAGCCTTTTTCGCGCAGGATGAAACGCTCCGTCTGCAATTGCGCGAGCTTGATGCGCTTTTTGGCGGCCAGGGAGTGGCCTGCGGGGGCGATGACAACCAGCGGGTTGGGCATGAGGATCTGGTCCTCCAGCGGCAAATCAGCAGGCGGCATGGACATGACGTAGAGGTCGTCCAGATTGCTGCGCAGGCGGGTGATGACGTGGTCGCGGTTGAGTACCTCCAGCGAGATATCGATCTGCGGGTGCAGCTTGCAGAAGCTGCCCAGCAGGCGGGGCACAAAGTACTTGGCGGTGCTGACCACGGCGACCTTGAGGCGCCCGCTGGTGAGGCCCTTGGCGCCCGACACGCGCTGCTCGAACGCATCCCACTCGCCCGCAATGGCACGCGCAGTGCGGGCCAGGGCCTGTCCCGCCTCGGTCAGGTGTACACGGCGGGAGACCACCTCGTACAGCGGCAGGCCCACGGCCTGGGTCACCTCACGCAACTGCATGGAGGCCGTGGGCTGCGTGACATGCATGACCTTGGCGGCGGCGCTGACGCTGCCCGTCTCGGCCAGCGCCAGGAACAGCCGCAGCTGGCGAAAGGTGATATTCATAGATTTTTATCTATAGATAAACGCGTTCGAATCGATTTTACTTTGCAGCCACACATCCCTAGCATCGACCCCCAACAAGGAGTTGAATGATGCAAAGCTTGCTGGACCCCGCGATTTTGTTTTTTGCCCTGGGAGTGTTTGCGGGCCTGGTCCGATCCAACCTGGAGATGCCGGCGGCGATCTCGAAGTTCTTGTCCATCTACCTGCTGATGGCGCTGGGCCTCAAGGGCGGGTTTGCCTTGGCGGCTTCAGGCCTGACACCCAGTGTGGCCAGCAGTCTGGGGCTGGCGGTGCTGCTGGCCGTGGTGGTGCCGCTGGTGGGCTATGCGCTGCTGCGGCGGGTGCTGTCGGGCTTCAACGCGGCGGCGGTCGCAGCCACCTACGGATCGGTCAGCGCCGTGACCTTTGTGACGGCCACGCAGTACCTGGAGTCACAGCACATTGCCTACGGCGGCTACATGGCGGCAGCCATGGCGCTGATGGAGTCGCCCGCCATCATCCTGGCGGTGATGCTGGCCAATGCGATGCGGCAGCGGCAGTCGGTGGCTCAGTCGTTGGCAATCACCCCCACAAGCCCCCTCCTGCGCGTGCCACCGGTGGTCGCCATGGCGTCGGCAGGGGGCCCCGCACTGGGTGGCGCAAGCGCAGGGGGCGCACCTGGCAAGCCAGGGCCTCACCTGTCGGTGGGCAAGATCCTGCACGAGTCGTTCACCGACGGCACCCAGTTGCTGCTGCTGGGCGCCATGGTGATCGGCATGGTGACTGGCGATGCCGGCAAGGCGGCCATGCAGCCGTTCTCGGGCGATCTGTTCAAGGGCATGCTGTGCCTGTTCTTGCTGGACATGGGCCTGTCCACGGCTCGCAACCTGCCTGCGGTGCGCAAGCAGTCGCCATGGCTGCTGGCTTACGCGGTGCTGGGGCCGCTGACGCACGCCAGCCTGGCCCTGGCGCTGGCCTGGCTGCTGCAGGTGCCCACGGGGGATGCCGTGCTGCTCATGGTGCTGGCCGCCAGCGCGTCTTATATCGCGGTGCCTGCCGTGGTGCGCTATGCCATCCCAGAAGCCGACCCGTCGCTGTACGTGAGCCTCTCGCTGGGGGTGACGTTTCCGCTGAACATCCTGGTGGGTATTCCGCTGTACACCCAGATAGTGCAGCGGGTGTGGGGGGGCTGACGAGGCAACGCATTGCGGCCTGCGGCGCGCAGTGCAAAGTGCACGGAGGTGGGCACGGGATCTAGAAGAGGCTCCCCTGCCCTTTCAGCAGTCCCGGCCTGAACTGCCCCAGGTCCAGCCCCTCGCGCTCCCGGTTGAGCCCCAGGCGGCGGCAGGTGTTGGCAAACCGCTGGCGCAGCAGGTCGGCCCAGAGCCCGCTCCCTTTCATGCGGGTGGCAAAGTCACTGTCATAGGTCTTGCCGGCTGCGCGCTGGGCCCCGGTCAGGGGGTGCAGGTCTTGCACCCGGGCCATGACGCGCGCTGCACGCTGCGGGTAGTGCACGGCGAGCCACTCTCGAAACAACGCATCCAGCTCCCACGGTAGCCGCAGCACCGTGTAGAACGCGGTGCGCGCACCGGCGTCGCGTGCGGCCTCCAGTACCTGCTCCATGTCTTCGGTGATGAACGGGATCTGGGGCGCCACGCTCACGCCCACCGGCACACCCGCCTCGGCCAATGCACGGATGGTGCGCAGCCGCCGGTGGGGCGCGGCGGCGCGGGGTTCCATGCGGCGAGCCAGCGCAGCGTCGAGTGTGGTGATGGTGATGTACACCGCCGCCAAGCGCTGCGCTGCCAGCGGGGCGAGCAGGTCCAGGTCGCGCTCCACGCCGCTGGATTTGGTGATCAGCGAAAACGGGTGGCGCGCCTCGCGCATCACTTCGATCACGCTGCGCGTGAGCTTCAGGTCGCGCTCCACGGGCTGGTAGCAGTCGGTGGCGGATCCGATGTTGAGCAAACGCGGCACGTAACGCGGCTGCGCAAGCTCTTGACGCAACACCTGCGCCACGTTGTGCTTGGCCACGATCTGCGTCTCAAAGTCGAGCCCGGGCGAAAAATTGAGGTAGCTGTGTGTGGGACGGGCGTAGCAGTAGATGCAGCCGTGCTCGCAGCCCCGGTAGGGGTTG
>NZ_QAIM01000351.1:0-1444 GCF_003061035.1 Acidovorax sp. HMWF018 | reverse complement strand
ATGCATCACCCTCTTCAGCACTCCCGCCGTTCGGCTTGCCATCCTGAGCCGTACCCGTGCCACCCTGCTCCACGCCCTCGGCCCTGCCAAGGGCGCGCGGATGGTTCCACCCATCATCCGCACGTTCGCGCTGGTCTTTGGCAAAGCGGTGGGCCATGGCCGTGGCGGCACCGCGCCCGCGGATGGCCTGCAGCGGAATGCGGATGTCCTGCGGCTGTGCAGGCAGGTCGTCGTCGGGAGGGGCAAGTGAACTCATGGCGATCGAGTGGTGGAGCAGCATGCACAATAAAACTGTTTATTTATACAGTATTTATCCACCACCTACAAACCTACCCCTCTGACAAAGCCCCAATTCGGTGCAAAGCCTTGCACCAACTCCTGGCGCACTTCTTGCTTCAACTTGGTGCAAATCTGTGGCGTCGGATGAAAACGCACCAGAGTCGATCAATCACTATCGCGAGGACGTTATGGAAGCACTCAAACAGGGCACAGATGCCTTGTTCATCTTGCTCGGGGCGATCATGGTATTGGCCATGCACGCCGGGTTTGCTTTTCTGGAGCTGGGCACAGTCCGCAAAAAGAATCAGGTGAATGCGCTGGTCAAGATCCTGGTGGACTTTTCGGTGTCCACGGTGGTCTATTTTGTGGTCGGCTACACCGTGGCCTACGGCACGCATTTCTTCATCGGTGCCGAATCGCTGGTGCAGCAAAGCGGCTATGCGCTGGTCAAGTTCTTCTTCTTGCTCACGTTTGCGGCTGCCATTCCGGCCATTGTGTCGGGCGGCATCGCGGAGCGCGCCAAGTTTTGGCCGCAACTGCTGGCAACAGCAGTCATCGTGGGCTTTGTGTACCCGTTTTTTGAGGGTATTGCCTGGAACCAGCATTTTGGTGTGCAGGGCTGGATCAAGGCGCTGACGGGCGAAGAGTTTCACGACTTTGCGGGCTCGGTGGTGGTGCACGCCATGGGCGGCTGGATTGCGTTGCCGGCGGTGATCCTGCTGGGCTCTCGCGCCAACCGCTACCGCAAGGACGGTGCGATCTCGGCCCACCCGCCGTCCAACATCCCGTTCCTGGCGCTGGGCGCCTGGGTGCTGGTGGTGGGCTGGTTCGGCTTCAATGTGATGAGCGCGCAGACCGTGGACAAGCTTTCGGGCCTCGTCGCTGTGAACTCGCTGATGGCCATGGTGGGCGGCACGCTGGCCGCCCTGGTGCTGGGCAAGAACGACCCCGGCTTTGTGCACAACGGCCCGCTGGCGGGTCTGGTGGCCGTGTGTGCGGGCTCGGACCTCATGCACCCGCTGGGTGCGCTGGTGGTCGGCGCGGTGGCCGGGGCCATTTTTGTGCTGATGTTCACCCTGACGCAAAACAAATGGAAGATCGACGACGTGCTGGGCGTATGGCCGCTGCACGGGCTGTGCGGCACCTGGGGCGGACTGGCTGCGGG
>NZ_QAIM01000350.1:0-3360 GCF_003061035.1 Acidovorax sp. HMWF018 | reverse complement strand
CGGGCCAGGTTGCCGTGCTGCTGATCCCACTGCAGCACGCAGCCGACGATCACGTCGTCCAGGTCTGCCGGGTTCACGCCGGATTGCTCGACCAGTTGGCGCAGCGTCTCGGCCATCAGATCGACGGGATGCCATTTGTGCAAGCGCCCGCCGCGCTTGCCCACGGGGGTGCGCAGCGCGCCGACGATTACGGGTTCATGGTCGTTCATGGGGTTCTCCAGGGTAGAAAGTGGGTGTCGCGCACAGTGGTGTCACTCGGCGTAGCGGTCTGCCTGCTCGGCGCGGATGCGCTTCTTGTCGAGCTTGCCGACGCTGGTCTTGGGGATGGCCTCGACGAACAGGACCTGGTCGGGCCACTGCCACTTGGCGAAGGCGCTGCCCAGGTGTTCCTTGAGTTGTTCCTGGGTGGCCTGCTGGCCGGGCTTGAGCACCACCAAGGCCAGGGGCCGCTCCTGCCACTTCGGGTGCGGAACGCCGACCACGGCGGCATCGCGCACGGCCGGGTGGCCCATGAGCAGGTTTTCCATGTCGATGGAAGAGATCCATTCGCCGCCGCTCTTGATTACGTCCTTGATGCGGTCGGTGACCTTGAGGTAGCCGTTCTCGTCCACCGTGCCCACATCGCCCGAGCGCCACCAGCCGCCTTCCAGGAAGCGGTCGCCGGAATCGGGCATGTCGTGGTAGCTGGCCGTGATCCAGGGGCCGCGCACGCAGATCTCGCCCGCCGACTTTCCGTCGTGCGGCAAGTCCTTGTCGTCGGCATCGACGATGCGGATGTCCACCCCGGTCAGCACCAGGCCCTGCTTGCGCTTGAGGTTCCAGCGCTCTTCCTCGGTCAGGCGCTTCCTGAGCGTGGACTTGAGGCGGTTCATCGTCACCAGCGTCGTGGCTTCGGTGGCGCCGTAGCCATGCACCACCTCGGCGCCGGTGAGTTCATAGAAGCCGATCATCATCGACAGCGGCGGCTCGCTCGCGCCGGACAGCATGCGCATGCGGCTGAAGTCCGGCTTGACCGGCATCGTCTCGATGTACTGCAGCATGGGCTGGAAGATGGCCGGTGCGCCGTTGGTGACCGTCACGCCCTCGGCGATCATGGCATCCACCAACGGCTTGGTGTCTTCGGCGGCGTAGCGGCCCGGCAGCACGATCTTGTCGCCCAGCAGCGTGGCGGCCTGCGGCAGGCCCCAGCATTGCCCGTGGAACATGGGGGTGATGAGCATGACGCAGTCGTCCAGCGTCATGCCCAGGTTGGTGGCCATGCCCGTGGAGTGCATGTAGATGCCGCGGTGCGAGTAGTACACGCCCTTGGGCCGGCCCGTGGTGCCAGTGGTATAGCAAGCGCTGTAGGCCGAGGTTTCGTCGATCTCGGGCCAGTCGATCTTCGTGTCGGCGGCGGCCAGCAGGTCTTCGTAGTGCAGCAGCGGCTTGAGCGTGGTCTTGATCTGATCCAGCGGCTTGTCGGTCATGACGATCCAGCCCTTGATCTGGGGCGAATTCGCTGCAATGGATTCGGCAATGGGCAGCAATGTCTCGTCCACGCACACGTAGGACACCTGGCTGTGGCCGACCACGTAGCCCAGGTCTTCGGCGCCCAGGCGCAGGTTCATCTGCAACATGACGGCACCCAGGCCGGGGATGGACCAGTACAGCTCGAAATGGCGCCGGCTGTTCCAGTCCAGGATGCCGACGCGGTCGCCGGGCCCGACACCGAGCGCGCGCAGGGCATTGGCGCTGCGGCAGACGCGGGCGTAGCAGTCGGCATAGGTGTAGCGGTCCCAGCCGCCATCGGGTGTGCGGTAGACGATCTCCTGGTCCCCGTGGGTGCGCGCGGCGTGCCGGATCAGCGTGGTGGTGTTGAGCTGGCGCTCGTTGCCGGTGGTGGACGGGCAGCCGCGGACGATGTGGGTGTTAGCAGTCATTTCTTTGTCTCCTGGGTGGTGGTTGCGTTGAGTGCCTGGAACCGTGGGGCCGGGGCCGCTTCGATGGCGCCGGAAGGGGTGGTCTGGTAGATGCCCCGTGCCGCGTTGTGCGGATGCCGCGCCGCCTCGGCGAGGCTGAGCACGGGTGCGAAGCAGGCGTCGCTGCCTTCGAGCAATGCGCACCAGTGCGCCCTGGGCTGGCTGCGGATGAGGGCTGCGATGCGCGCCTTGAGCGCTGGCCAGGTCGCCGTGTCGTACTGGTCGGCGGGGTTCACGTCCGTCAGGCCCAGCCTGGACAGCAGCAGTGCGTGGAAAGGCGGCTCGATCGCGCCGAGGCTGATGAAGCCGCCGTCGGCGCAGGCGTACACGTCGTAGAACGGCGAATCGTGGAACGGGCTGGGCTGTGCGCCGTCGATCTGCCCGTTGGCGCGAATCCAATGAACCAGCGTGCCCAGCATGGCCACGATGTCGATGATGGCGGCGTCCACGACCCGGCCACGACCAGTGGCCCGTGCATCGACCAGCGCGCAGGCGATGCCAAAAGCCATGCCCAGCGCCCCGGCACCGTCCCCGAGTACCGAGGGCGGCACGATGGGCGCTTGCCCCCTGTGCGCCGACAGCGACAGCAGGCCCGTCAGCGCCACGTAGTTCAGGTCATGGCCGGCGGCCTGGGCAAGCGGGCCGTCCTGGCCCCAGCCCGTCATGCGGCCATAGACCAGCCGGGGGTTGAGCGCCGCGCATTCGGCGGGGTCGAAGCCCAGCCGCTCCATCACACCGGGGCGAAAGCCCTCGATCAAAACGTCGGACTGTGCGATCAGATCCAGGGCGCGCGCCTTGCCGCCGGGCGACTTCAGGTCGGTGATCTCGACCGTCTTGCCCCGGTGCAGCGGGTTGGCCGCCGCCCCGCCCAGCGACTGCGCCCCGGCGGCCTGCTCGGCCCGCGCCAGCGCCGTCACCTCGGCGCCCATGTCGGCCAGCATCATGGCGGCCAACGGGCCTGGACCGATGCCCTCGAACTCCACCACACGGACGCCGTGCAGCGGCCTTTGCAGCGTGTGCGCAGCGTTCACAGCTTCCTCGCGATCAGTTCTTTCATGACCTCGTTCGCGCCGCCGTAGATCTTCTGCACGCGCGAGGCGGCGTACATGCGCGCGATCGGGTACTCGGCCATGAAGCCATAGCCGCCGAACAACTGCAGGCATTCATCGGTCACGCGGCACTGCTGCTCGGTACACCACCACTTGGCCATGTACGCGGCCTCGTCGTCCAGCGTGCCGTCCAGCAGCCGCTGGGTGCAGTCGTTGACGAAGGTGCGCACCACGTGGGCGATGGTGGCCAGCTCGGCCAGCTTGTGGCGCGTGGTCTGCATGTCGAACAGCGGCGCGCCGAAAATCTTGCGCTCCTTGGTGTATTCAATGGTCAGCTCCAGCGCCCGGTCGAT
>NZ_QAIM01000349.1:0-8489 GCF_003061035.1 Acidovorax sp. HMWF018 | reverse complement strand
CGCGTGGCGCCATCCCCGACTGGCTGGGCCTGGTGCTGGCCAACCAGCTGCTGGTGCTGGGCTCGGTCACTTATTACATGGGCACCCGCCAGTTCATGGGCCAGCCCGCCACCTGGCGCGCCTGGAACTGGGTGATGGCAGGCACCACGGTGGTGTTTGCCTGGCTGACCTACGGGTGGCCCAACTATGCCGTGCGGGTGGGGTTTTTCACCGTGGTGATGGGGGCGTTGTACGCCGCGCAACTGCGCTTCATGCTGCGCCACGGGGGGCGCAACTTCCCGGTGCGGCTGGTGGAGGTGATGCTGGGCCTGCACATGCTGGTACTGGGGGTCAGGCTGGGTTCGATCCTGGCTGGGCACGCGGGCAACGACCTGATGGAGCCCTCGCTGTTCCAGACCCTGTACATCGGTGCCTATGCGCTCACCGTGCTCATGTTGTCCATCGGCGCGGTGCTGATGGCCACAGACCGCTTGCGCACCGAGCTGGAGCACCTGGCCACCTATGACTCGCTGACCCAAACCCTCAACCGCCGTGCCTTGCTGCAGCGCTGCGAGGACGAGCTGGAGCGCGCGCAGCGCTACGGCGGCGGTCCGTCCATCATGATGGTGGACCTGGACAACTTCAAGGCGGTGAACGACACACGCGGCCACCAGCACGGCGATGCGGTGTTGGTGCACTTTGCCGAGCGCACCCGCCAGGTGCTGCGCCGCGCCGACCGCCTGGGTCGCTACGGGGGCGAGGAATTTCTGGTGCTGCTGCCGGGAGCCGACGCGCAAGCGGCCCTGGCCGTGGCCCAGCGCATCCACGCCACGCTGGCCTCGGGGCACCCGCTGGACTGCGAGGTGAGCATCGGGCTGACCAGCTGGAGCGGGTCACACGAGACCCTGGACGCGATGCTCTCCCGCGCCGACGCCGCGCTGTACCGCGCCAAGGAAGAAGGCCGCAACCAGACCGTGGTGGGCTAGAGCCTGCCCAAGCAGGGCGGCTCAGGCCGTCTGCGTCGCCACGCCAGCCGATTCAAAACTCGCCATCTCGCGCAGCACGGCGCAGGCCGATTGCAGCAACGGCCAGGCCAGCGCCGCGCCCGAACCCTCGCCCAGGCGCAAGCCCAGGTCCAGCAGAGGCTCTGCCTGCATCTGCGCCAGCATCAGGCTGTGGCCCCGTTCGCCCGAACGGTGGGCAAACACGCAGCGCTGCAGCACCTGCGGCGCGATGCGGCTGGCCACTAGCACGGCCGCGCTGGTGATGAAGCCGTCCACCACAATCACGCGCCGCTCGGCCGCTGCCTGCAGCACTGCGCCCACCAGCGTGGCCACCTCGTAGCCACCCAGGGCAGCCAGGGCCTCCAGCGGTCTGGTGGCGCCCGCATTGGCATCCAGCGCCTGCTGCAGCACGGCGCGCTTGCGTTCGATGCCCGCAGCATCCAGCCCCGTGCCCGCGCCCGTCACCTCGGCCAGCGGCAGCCCCGCAAGGCGCGCCAGCAGCAGTGATGCCACCGAGGTGTTGGCAATCCCCATCTCGCCCAGCAGCAAGGCGTTGCCTGGCAGGGCACGCACCACCTCCACCCCGTTGGCCAGCGCCTGGGCACATTGCTCGGCACTCATCGCCGGGCCGACGGAGGCATCCTGCGTGCCGGGTGCCACCTTGCGCAGCAACAAGCGCGGCTGGCCGGGCGCTGCATCGCGCGCAGCAATGGGCTTGGCCACACCACAGTCCACCACCGTGAGGCCCAGGCCATGCTGGCGCGCGAGCACACTCACGGCCGCGCCACCCGCCAGAAAGTTCTCCACCATCTGCCAGGTCACATCGCTCGGGAACGCCGAGACACCCCGCGCGGCCAGGCCATGGTCGCCGGCGCACACCAGCATCTGGGGAGCATGCAGCGCGGGGGATTCGGTGCCCAGGATCACGCCCAGGCGCAGCGCCAGGCGCTCCAGCAGGCCCAGCGAGCCCAAGGGCTTGGTCTTGTGGTCAATGACGTGCTGCAGGCGGCTGGCCAACGCGGCATCATGCAGGTCAGCAACGGATGGAAGTACGAAAGGTGAGGTCATGGTGATGGAGAACACAAAGAACGCCGTGCACAAAGCGGCACAGCAGGGTTTTGAAAAAGAAGCGCAGGCCTACGCGCGCGGCAGGCCGGACTACCCGGCGGCGCTGTCGGCCTGGCTGGCACAGACGTTGGGACTGGGCCCCGGTCGCGAGGTGGCCGATGTGGGCGCGGGCACCGGCAAATTCACCGCGCTGCTCGCAACCACCGGGGCCACGGTGGTGGGCGTGGAGCCCGTGGACGCCATGCGCGCCAAGATCGAAGCCTTGCAACTGCCCACGGTGCGCGCCGTGGCGGGCACGGCACAGGCCATTCCACTGCCGTCCGGCACGCTGGATGCCGTGGTCTGTGCACAGGCCTTCCACTGGTTTGCCACCCGCGAAGCCCTGGACGAATTCCACCGCCTGCTGCGGCCGGGCGGCAAGCTGGGACTGGTGTGGAATGTGCGCGATGAGTCGGTGGACTGGGTGGCGGAGCTCACCACCATCATCACGCCCTACGAGGGCGATGCCCCGCGCTTCTACAAGGGCGACTGGCGCAAACCCTTTCCACACCCCGGTTTCGGCCCATTGGTCGAGACCCGGCTGACCCACGAGCATGTGGGGCCACCCCAGCAGGTCATCGTGGACCGATTCATGTCGATCAGTTTCATCGCGGCCCTGCCAGATGCTGAACGCGCTGCGGTGCGTGCCCAGATCGAGGCTTTGATAGCCCGACACCCCGCGCTGCGCGGGCAGGACACCGTGCGCTTTCCGTACACCACCCTCGCCTGCCACTGCGAACGGGTGTGAGGGGCTGAATGGCGCCACGGTATCCGGCACGCTAAGGCGCTACCAGCGCATCCAGCACGCCCGGTGTGAAGCTGTTGCCCAGGAAGCCTGCGAGTCCGTCAAACACACTGTCCAGCGTGGGCACCTGCGCGCCAAACAGCGCGTGCAGCACCGCAGCATCCTCAAACAAGCCGTGCAGGTACACGCCCAGCACATTGCCCGCCGGGTTCTGCCAGGCGATGCCGGGGATGACCTCGCGCGCCACATCGCCCTTGGCAGCCATGGCCGGGTGCTGGGCGGTCTGGCCGTGGTGGATTTCGTAGCCCATGACGGACACGCCTGCGAGTGCAGCCCAGGCGCCCTGCACCACACCACACTGCGCCTGCGTGCGCTGCACGGTCTTGGCGACCTCGAAGGTGGTGACCAGGGGCAGCAGGCCCAGGCCCGGCGCATTGCCGTCGATGCCTGCGGTGTCGATCAATGCCTCGCCCAGCATCTGCAGGCCGCCACACACGCCCAGCACCGTGCCGCCCTGCCCCGCGTGATGGGCAATGGCCTGGTCAAGCCCTTGCGCGCGCAGCCAGGCCAGGTCGGCAGCGGTGGACTTGGAGCCCGGCAGCACCACCCAGTCGGTGGGCTTGAGGCCCGCCAGGTCGGCCGGGCTGCGCGCCCAGATCAGGCGCACGCCGGGCACGTTCTTGAGCGGCTGGAACTCGTCGAGGTTGCTGATGCGCGGGTAGGCGATGACGGCCACGGTGGTGTGGACCGCGCCCGCTGACAAGGTGCGGTCATCAAACACGCCGTCCTCCTCGGGCAGGCCATGGCGCCATTGCATGGGGATGGTGGCCACGGTGGGCACACCCGTGAGGTCTTGCAGCATCTGCGGCGCAGGCGCCAGCAGGCTGGCATCGCCGCGAAACTTGTTAAGCACAAAGCCTTGGATCAGCGCGCGCTCGTCCTCGGGCAACAGTGCCCAGGTGCCGTACAGGTGGGCGAACGCGCCGCCCCGGTCGATGTCGGTCACCAGCAGGCAGCGAGCATCGGCATGGCGGGCCACGCGCATGTTCACGATGTCGCTCGCGTGCAGGTTGATCTCTGCGGGCGAACCGGCGCCCTCGATCACCACCACGTCGTTCTCGGCGCGCAGTGCATCCAGCGCTGCGGCGATCTGCGGCCACACCTTTTCGCTGCGGCCGCGCCAGGGCATGGCGGTGAGCTCGGCACTCACCTGCCCCATCAGCACGACCTGGCTGTGCGTGTCGGCCTCGGGCTTGAGCAGCAGCGGGTTCATGCGCACCTCAGGCTCGGCACGCGCAGCCAGGGCCTGGAAATACTGGGCGCTGCCGATTTCACCCATCACACCCGCAGGGCCCGACACCACACGTGCGTTGTTGCTCATGTTCTGTGCCTTGAACGGAGCAACCTTCAGACCCTGGTTGCTGTAGTAGCGGCACAGCGCCGTGGTGAGCCAGCTTTTGCCCGCGCCGCTGGTGGTGCCAAGCACCATCACACAACGGGCCAATTGGGGAGCAGAGTTTTCAGTCAAGGCAGTGGGCGGACCATGCGGTCCATGATGTGTTCAAGTGCTGCAGCCGCATCGGTGCAGCGGCCCGTGTGCACGGGAGAGGTCTGGATGATGGCGCTGCGTTTGGCGGTGAGCCAGTGAAAGCGCTGGCGGTACGGCAGGCGCGCAATGGGGCCACAGCCTTCGTCGCCCGCACAGATGGCCACGATGGCGGCCAGATGGCGGCGCACGGTATCGATGTCGGCGTGCGGGTCCATGGCCAGCAGGCGCGCTTCATCGAGCGCGATGGCAGCCCGGAGAAAGCCGGTGCGCTGGCACGACAGGATCACGCCCGCGTTGATGAACTCTTCGCGCTCCACGCGCGGCACCACGCGCACGATGGCGTAGTCATACACCTCAGGCACGTGCATCGGCGGCCTCCTTCAGTGCATTCACCCAGGTGGCGCGCCCGGCCAGGCGGGCGCAGAAGTAGTCCACATAGGCCTGGCGGTGGGTAAGGGCAGCGGTCAGCAGGCCTTCTTCGTGATCTGCACCGGCCAGCACCAAAAACTCGTCGGGCACCTCGGCCAGGATGCCCGCCACCACCTCGGGCGTGAGGCGTGCGGCCAGCTCGGCATCCACCTGCGCGAGCAGCGTGGCCCGGGCCAGCAGCACATGGTCGGCAATGGGCGCAAAAGGTTTGGCGGGCAAGGCCACCGTGCCGTTCCAGGCATGGTGAAAGGTCAGTGCCGCACCGTGGTCGATGAGCCAGGGCTGGCGGTGCCACATCAGCAGATTGGTGTTGCGCGCAGTGCGGTCCACATTGCCCACCAAGGCATCGAACCACACGAGGCGCGAGGCAAAATCATCCGACACCACATCCACAGCCGGGTCGAAATTGAGCGCGCCCGACAGGTAATCCAGCCCCACGTTCAGGCCACCGCTGGCGCGCACCAGGTCCTGGATTTCGGGATCGGGCTCGGTCTGCGCCAGGGCGGGGTCGAGCTGGGCCAGCACGATCTCGGGCACGGGCAGGCCCAGCGCACGGGCGATGCCGCCCGCAATGATCTCGGCCAGCAGTGCGCGCACGCCCTGCCCTGCGCCACGGAACTTGAGCACGTAGGTGCCCAGGTCGTCGCCCTCGACGATGGCAGGCATGGAGCCACCTTCACGCAGCGGCGTGACGTAGCGATTGACGGTGATGGTTCTCACAAGGTCTCCCTCGATCCGATGGAATGCGGGATGGTACGGCCCGCAGGGCCCAAGACGGCCTGCCATGCGGCCCGCAGCGCATCTTGTGCGGCGGGCGACAACACCCCCAGGCGCACGGTGCCGGGCAGGCCGAACGACGCCGCATCGCGCAGCTTGATGCCACTGGCGCGCAGCGCAGCCAGATCGCTCTGCAACGTGTGGGTAGCAGGCTGCACGCAGAAATAGTTGGCCAGGCTGCCCGCGTGCACAGCCCAGCCCAGGTCGGTGCACAAGGCCAACTGGCGCGCCTTCCAATCGCCCAGAGTACGCAGGCTGTGCACCAGCCATTGCTGCACGGTGGCCTGCGTCCACGCCTGCAGCAGTGCCACGCCGTGGGCGCCCACAGGCCAGGAAGACGCCAGGGCCGTTAGCCCCAGCGCCTGCTCTTCACAGTCTGGCGGCGCAATCGCATAAGCGGCACGTACACCCGTCAGCCCCAGGGCCTTGTTGGGGGTCCAGAGCTGCCAGCAGGCCGAGGGCATGAGCGGCGACGGCGCGCCAGCCCATGCGCCCTCCGCGCCGAGCCGCAGGGGGACATACGCGCAGTCGAGCACACGCCAGGCAACGTCGGCATCGCTTTGTCGCCAACCGCGCAACGAGGGATCTTCCACACCCAGAGGGCTCGAGGGCTCGCACGCCCATTGCAGGGCCGCTGAGGCGCCGCCGCCCCGCAGCACCTCCAGCCCGCGCACCTGCGCGGCCTGGGCATAGTCGCCATAGCTGTGTGGCGGCACGGCCACCTGCACCGCGCCCTGCTGTGCGGCCAGCGCGGTGATGCGGTGGATGAACTCGCTGGCACTGGCCGCCAGCACGATGCGCCCTGGCGATACACCGTGGAAGGCACCCAGGGCCTCGCGCAGCGCCGTGTAGGCCGGGTCGGGGTAGCGCGTGGCGTCGGCCGCCTGCACGGCGTGCAGCGCCTCAGGGCATGGCCCGCAGGCGTTGCTGTTGGTCGAGAAATCAAACACCGGAACGCCAGCGGCGTCCGGGCCACCGTGCAACGGCGTGGGCGCAGAGAAACGACGCGGCGAGCTCATGCATGCGCCCAAGCAAACACCACCAGCACCAGCAACTGCAGGCCCGCCACCACGGGCACCATGGCCAGCACCACCTGCGTGCCCAGGCGTGCAGCGCGCCGCGTATCGAGCGGCCCCGCCCGGCGGCCCTTGCTGTGCAGCGTGTACACCCCGGGCTTGGCCAGGCGCACGTTCAACGCCAGTGCCATGGCCGCCATTGGCCAGCCGCTGTTGGGCGATGGCGTCTTGCGAGCCTGGCGGGCCAGCGTGGAAAACGGCAGTCCCCTGGCGACCACCGCCAGCAACAAGGCGGTGATGCGGGCCGGCACCCACGACAGCACATCGTCCGCCCGCGCCGCCCACTTGCCCGCCCATTGCCAGTAGCGCCCGCTGCGCATGCCGGGGTAGCCCCACATGGCGTCGGCCGTATTGGCCATGCGGTACAGCGCGGCCCCCGGCAGACCCAGCAGCGCAAACCAGAACAGCGGCGCCACCACGGAATCGTTGAGGTTCTCGGCCAGCGACTCGATGGCCGACTCGCGCACCTGCACGGCGGTGAGAGCGCTCACGTCCCGGCTCACCAGCCGGGCCAGTTGCGCGCGCCCGGCGGGCAGCGACTGGCCCAGCGCCACCTCCACTGCCAGCACCTCGTCGTGCAGCATGCGCCAGGCCAGCAGGGGCTTGAGCAGCAGCGCCAGCATGCCGAGGGCAAGCCAGCCGATCAGCGTCAACGCCAAGTGCTGCAACCACCAGGAAACTATCAAAACAATAGCAGCCAAGGCAATCCACACTAGCGCCCCCAGCCAAAAACGCCGAAAGTCCTGTACCACAGGCGTCAGCGGGGCCACCCGCTCGCCCCCCCAGTGCAAGGCCGTGCCCATCCACACCACCGGGTGCCAGCGGGCGGGCGGCTCCCCCAACCACCAGTCAATGGCCAGTGCCAGCAGCGGCACGCCCATCCACACCGCGGCCGCAGGCCAGCCCAGGCCAGGGAGCAGTAGCAAGGACCAGTGCTCGGACACAGTGGCTCAGTCTTCGATGCCGCGCTGCGCGGGAATGCCCGCCTTGAACGCGTGCTTGATCAGCTGCATCTCGGTCACGGTGTCGGCCAGCTCGATGATCTCGGGGGGGCAGCGGCGGCCGGTGAGGCACACGTGCACGTCCTTGGGCCGATCGCGCAGGGTCTGCAACACGCCGTCGAGCGGCAGCCAGCCGTAGATCAGCGGGTAGGTGATCTCGTCCAGCACCACCAGAAAATGCGCGCCCGACAGGATGGCGGCGCGCGCCTTTTCCCAGCCGTCGCGCGCAAGCTGGGCCGAGTGCTCCAGGTCCTTGCTCTTCCAGCTGAAGCCGTCGCCCAGGCCTTCGATGGGCAGGCCGATCTGCTCGAACATGCGGTGCTCGCCAAAGCGCGCCGTGGGCACTTTCATGAACTGGAAGATCTTCACGGCCTTGCCCCGGCCATGGGCGCGCAGCGCCAGGCCAAAGGCGGCCGTGCTTTTGCCCTTGCCGTCGCCGGTGTTGACGATGACAAGGCCCCGGCGTTCGCCCTCGGGTTTTTCGTAGCGTTTTTCGGTGGGCGGGGTTTCGATCTGCATGGTGTCGATTCTTTCAGAGAGGCCAGGCATCACACGCCGGCGGGTTGCAACGGGGAAGACAGCGAGGACGGACGGCGCGCCTGCCACGCGGCACCCGCCATCGCCACCAGGGCCATGACCAGCAGGGCCACGATGCCGGCCATGCGCTCCACGGAGCTGGGCTCGGTGGCGCTGTCAGAAGGGGCTGGCTCGGGCTGCCGCTCCAGCAATACGCCCATGGTAGGCACGGCGGGTGCGGAGGGTGGTGCTTCTGCCTGGGCGGGCGGCGCGGGCAGGTCAGCGGCGGGGGGCGCAGGCTGTGGC
>NZ_QAIM01000348.1:0-1292 GCF_003061035.1 Acidovorax sp. HMWF018 | reverse complement strand
GCGCGCATGGTCGATGGCGTGGAGCGAGTCGCGCACCACCAAGTAGGTGGGCAAGGCGCTCATCATGAGCCCGATGGTCCCCAGGATGAGGAATTTTTCGAGCAGGTTCAACCGGTGAAGCAATGACATGGCAGTGGGCGCAGGCCACACGGCGTGCGCTTTAGAGTAGGCCCCAGGGGCGGGTGTCGGCACCGCCGACTGGAGGGCGGCCCTCCTGAGGGCCGAACGGAATGTCCCGCAATGTAGGGACGTGTCCGCAGTAGGGTTTTGACTCAGGTCAAGTCACGCAGAGCTTCGCCCCCGTGGCTTGACGGCGTGCACTGGCCTGCGTGCCGGTATGGGGGAGGCTGCACCGGCCGGGGCGCTGGAGAATAATGAACACATCCCCATCCTTTGGAGCCCCTGGCATGCACTCGATCACCCTGCGTTTTCTGGCGTCCCAGTCCACCCTGCCCCAGGCGGGCCGCGTACCCGGTGGCACGGTGCTGCGCTGGGTGGATGAGGCTGGATTTGCCTGCGCCAGCGCCTGGGCCCAAGGGGATTGCGTGACCGAATTTGTGGGCGGCGCCCACTTTGTGCGCCCTATCCGGCCGGGCAATCTGGTCGAGGTGCACGCGCGCCTGGCTTACACCACCGATACCAGCATGTGCCTGGCGGTGGAGGTGCGCAGCGGCGCCGTACACGGCGCGCCGCTGGAGGAAGTGGTGCACTGCGTGGCCGTGTACACCGCCGTGGATGCCAGCGACCAGCCACGCACCGTGGACAAATGGAGCCCCGAGACCCCCGGTGACATTGCGCTGGCCCAGCGCGTGAAGGCGCATATCGACGCAGCGCGCGCGGCGCAATGAGCGGCGCTGCACAGGCCGCATCCGCCACCAGCCCTCTGCGTGCGCGCGACCTGCTCGCAGCGCTGGTGGTGGTGATCCTCTGGGGCGTGAACTTTGTGGCGATGAAGTGGGGGCTTCGCAGCTTCAGCCCCTTCCAGCTGGGCGCCGCGCGCTACCTGTGTGCAGCGCTGCCCCTGGTGCTGCTGGTGCGCCCGCCGCGCATGCACTGGCGCTGGGTGCTGCTGTTCGGGTTGTTCCAGGGCGTGGGGCAGTTCGGCTTTTTGTTCATGGGGCTCAAGGTGGGCATGACGGCCGGGCTGGCCAGCGTGCTGCTGCAGACCCAGGTGTTCTTCACGGCGCTGCTGGGCTTTGCGCTGTTGCGCGAGCGGCCGGGGCTGCCGCTGCGCGTGGGCATGGGGCTGGCCGCGCTGGGGCTGGTGTGTTTTGCGATGAACTATGTGGGCC
>NZ_QAIM01000347.1:0-6611 GCF_003061035.1 Acidovorax sp. HMWF018 | reverse complement strand
GATCCGCAAGACGGGCAATGCCCTGCAGCTGACGACCAGCGACCTCGAAATCCAGATCCGCACCACGGCCGAACTGGGTGGCGACACCGGCGACTTCACCACCACCGTGGGGGCGCGCAAGCTCATCGACATCCTGCGCACCATGCCGGGCGACCAGACGGTCAGCCTCGAATCGGCCCAGTCCAAGCTCATCCTCAAGGGCGGCAAGAGCCGCTTCACGCTGCAAAGCCTGCCGGCCGAAGACTTCCCGCTGGTGCAGGAATCCGCCGCCTTTGGCCCCGTGTTCGCCGTGCCCCAAAAGACGCTGAAGGACCTGCTCGGCCAGGTGTCGTTCGCAATGGCGGTGCAGGACATCCGCTACTACCTCAACGGCATCCTGTTCGTGGCCGAGGGCAAGACCCTGAGCCTGGTCGCCACCGACGGCCACCGCCTGGCCTTTGCCAGCGCTACGCTGGACGTCGAAGTGCCCAAGCAGGAAGTCATACTGCCGCGCAAGACCGTGATCGAGCTGCAGCGCCTGTTGTCTGATGCGGGTGGCGAGAACCAGCCGCACATCGAGATGCAGTTCGCCAACAACCAAGCCAAGTTCACCTTTGGCGGCATGGAGTTCGTGACCAAGCTGGTCGAGGGCAAGTTCCCCGACTACAACCGCGTGATCCCCAAGAACCACAAGAACAGCGTCACCCTGGGCCGCGCCCCGCTGCTGGCCAGCCTGCAGCGCACGGCCATCATGACCAGCGACAAGTTCAAGGGCGTGCGCCTGAACCTGGAGCCCGGCACCCTGCGCGTGGCGTCCAACAACGCCGAGCAGGAAGAGGCCGTGGACGAGCTCGACATCGACTACGGTGGCGACACCATCGAGATCGGCTTCAACGTGACCTACCTCATCGACGCCCTGGCCAACATGGGCCAGGACATGGTGAAGGTGGAGCTTTCGGACGGCAACAGCTCTGCGCTTCTGACCATCCCCGACAACGACAGCTTCAAGTACGTCGTGATGCCCATGCGCATCTGAGGCGGCGTGACACCCGCCCTGCTTCACAGTTGCATCGCCACACCGCAACCGCTACTGTATTGATAGCTGCAAGCGCATATTCAATATGCGCTTGCGCCCAATTTGACCATTGAACATATTGGAAACCCCGGTTTCCACGGATCCCAAGGCCCACCATGACCGTTGACAACAACATTCCCTCCGAGCCCGAATCCTCCGGCGTCTCCGGCCATGTGGAGCCCACCGTCAACAAGATCGACACCAACCAGGCCGGCGCCAGCGAAAGCTACGGCGAAGGCGCCATCACCATCCTCGAAGGCCTGGAGGCCGTGCGCAAGCGCCCTGGCATGTACATCGGCGACACCAGCGACGGCACCGGCCTGCACCACCTGGTGTTCGAAGTGGTCGACAACTCCATCGACGAAGCCCTGGCCGGCCACTGCGATGACATCGTCGTCACCATCCACACCGACAACTCCATCAGCGTGACCGACAACGGCCGTGGCATCCCCACCGGCGTGAAGATGGACGACAAGCACGAGCCCAAACGCTCGGCGGCAGAAATTGCCCTGACCGAACTGCACGCGGGCGGCAAGTTCAACCAGAACAGCTACAAGGTGTCGGGCGGCCTGCACGGCGTGGGCGTGAGCTGCGTGAACGCACTGTCCAAATGGCTGCGCCTGACCGTGCGCCGCGAAGGCAAAGTGCACCAGATCGAATTTGCGCGCGGCTTTGTGCAAGACCGCTTGCTGGCCACCGTGGACGGCTTTGAAGTCAGCCCCATGAAGGTGACCGGCGAGACCGAAAAGCGTGGCACTGAAGTGCACTTTTTGCCCGACACCGAGATCTTCAAAGAGAACAACGACTTCCACTACGAGATCCTGGCCAAGCGCCTGCGCGAACTTTCGTTCCTGAACAACGGCGTGCGCATTCGTCTCAAGGACGAGCGCAGCGGCAAGGAAGACGACTTCTCGGGCGCCGGTGGCGTGCGCGGCTTTGTCGAATTCATCAACAAGGGCAAGACTGTTCTGCACCCCACCTCGTTCTACGCCGCAGGCGAGCGCCCGGCCGAGAGCTACGGTGGCATCCCCGGCACGCACATCGGCGTGGAAGTGGCCATGCAGTGGAACAGCGCGTACACCGAGCAAGTGCTGTGCTTCACCAACAACATCCCCCAGCGTGACGGCGGCACCCACCTCACCGGCCTGCGCGCCGCGATGACCCGCGTCATCAACAAGTACATCGAAGAAAACGAGCTGGCCAAGAAGGCCAAGGTCGAAGTCACTGGCGATGACATGCGCGAAGGCCTGTGCTGCGTGCTCAGCGTGAAGGTGCCCGAGCCCAAGTTCAGCAGCCAGACCAAGGACAAGCTGGTGTCGAGCGAAGTGCGCGCCCCGGTGGAAGACATCGTGGGCAAGCTGCTGACGGACTACCTGCAAGAAAAGCCCAACGACGCCAAGATCATCTGTGGCAAGATCGTCGAGGCCGCCAAGGCCCGGGAAGCCGCCCGCAAGGCCCGCGAAATGACCCGCCGCAAGGGCGTGCTCGACGGTATGGGCCTGCCCGGCAAGCTGGCCGACTGCCAGGAAAAAGACCCCGCCCTGTGCGAGATCTACATCGTCGAGGGTGACTCCGCCGGTGGCTCCGCCAAGCAGGGCCGCGACCGCAAGTTCCAGGCCATCCTGCCCCTGCGCGGCAAGATCCTGAACGTGGAAAAAGCCCGCTACGAAAAGCTGCTGACCAGCAACGAAATCCTCACGCTGATCACCGCCCTGGGCACCGGCATCGGCAAGGCGGGCGGCACCACCGGCGGCGACGACTTTGATGTGGCCAAGCTGCGCTACCACCGCATCATCATCATGACCGACGCCGACGTGGACGGCGCCCACATCCGCACCCTGCTGCTCACCTTCTTCTACCGCCAGATGCCCGAACTGGTCGAGCGCGGCCACATCTACATCGCGCAGCCACCGCTGTACAAGGTCAAGGCAGGCAAGGAAGAGCTGTACCTGAAGGACGCCCCCGCGCTCGACGGATTCTTGCTGCGCATTGCGCTGAACCACGCCAGCGTGACCACCGGCGGCGCCAACCCACAAACCCTGACCGGCGACACCCTGGCCGAACTGGCGCGCAAGCACCAGATCGCTGAAAGCGTCATCGCCCGCCTGGGCAACTTCATGGACGCTGAAGCCCTGCGCGCCATTGCCGACGGCGTGAGCCTCAAGCTCGACACCGTGGCCGATGCCGAGGCCAGCGCCGTGGCCCTGCAAGCCAAGCTGCGCGAGTTGAACACCACCGGCGCCCCCGCCGAAGTGGCCGGTGAATTTGACGCCCGCACCGACAAGCCTCTGCTGCGCATCAGCCGCCGCCACCACGGCAACATCAAGAGCAGCGTCATCACGCAGGACTTCGTGCACGGCGCCGACTACGCCGCCCTGGCCGAAGCCGCCGAAACCTTCCGCGGCCTGCTGGCCGAAGGCGCCAAGGCGATGCGGGGCGAAGGCGACAAGCAGAAGGAAGAAAAGGTCAGCGACTTCCGCCAGGCCATGAAGTGGCTGATTGCCGAAGCCGAACGCACCACCAGCCGCCAGCGCTACAAGGGCCTGGGCGAAATGAACCCCGAGCAGCTGTGGGAAACCACGATGGACCCCAACGTGCGCCGCCTGCTGCGCGTGCAGATCGACGATGCGATCGAAGCCGACCGCGTGTTCACGATGCTGATGGGCGATGAGGTGGAGCCGCGCCGGGATTTCATTGAAACCAATGCGCTGCGGGCGGGGAATATCGACGTCTGATCGATCGCTTGATCGTCGCCGCCGCGCCCTGCCGCCGCTCGCGCATTCAGGAAGGCCACCCTCGGGTGGCCTTTGTGCCCTTTGCCCGACCTTCTTCGCATGACCCATCTTGCCATCCGTCCCGCAACCATCGATGACACCGACCTGATCCTGCACTTCGTGCGGGAACTGGCGATCTATGAGAAGGCTGAGCAGGAGGCGCTGGCCACACCCGCACATGTGCACCGCACGCTGTTCTGCACCAATCCCAAGGTGCATGGCCTGATCTGCCAGGACGGCGATACCCCCGTGGGCTTCGCGGTGTACTTCTTTAACTATTCGACCTGGCAGGGCCGCCACGGTCTGTATCTGGAAGACCTGTACGTGTCGCCAGAGCACCGCGGCAAGGGCGCGGGCATGGCGCTGCTCAGGCAACTCGCACGCATCGCCGTGGACCACGACTGCGGGCGCTTCGAGTGGAGTGTGCTGGACTGGAATACACCTTCCATCGCGCTGTATGACAGCCTGGGTGCCCGCCCGCAGAGCGAGTGGATCCGTTACCGACTCACAGGAGACGAGTTGCACGCACTGGCGGCGCAGTCGCAGCCGCTCCTGCAGCCGTCCAACACTGCGCCATGAGATCCCCCATCGCCATCGTTGACGTAGACCGCCTCGACACCTGGACCCGCTACCGCGCAGGCCTGTGCGACACCTGCGCGGCCAACTGCTGCACGATGCCGCTGGAGGTGCAGCTCTCGGACCTGGTGCGGCTGGAACTGGTGGACCCGTTCGAGGCCGAGCATGAAGAAATCCGCCACATTGCCAAGCGGCTGCAAAAGGCGCGGCTGATCGACCACTTCAACCACAAGAACGCGATCTTCACGATGGCGCGGCGGGCGAGTGGGGACTGCAATTTTCTGGACCCCAAGACGCGGCTGTGCACGGTGTATGACAAGCGGCCCGAGACCTGCCGCCTGCACCCGCAGAAGAAGAGCCCCAAGCCGGGCTACTGTGCTTACGGGGCGCGGGATCTGCAGCGGCGGGGCTGACAAGCGCAGAGGCGTCAGCGCGCCATGTCTGCGCAAGCCCGCCGTCTTCTGAAACCGCCACCCCGCACACTCACGCCATGTCGCGCAGCTCGCGGCGCAAGATCTTGCCAACACTGGACTTGGGCAGGGCCTCCACAAACACGATCTGCCGGGGCACCTTGTAGGCAGTGAGCGCTGCGCGGCAATGGGCGGCGATGTGGTCTGCATCCACCTGCGGCACAGTGCCCGCCGCGCGCACCACATACAGCCGCAACGCCTCGCCCGTCTTCTCGTCTGGCACGCCGATGCAGGCGCATTCCAGCACGCCGGGACACGCGGTGGCTACGGCTTCGACTTCGTTGGGAAAGACGTTGAAGCCTGAGACGATGACCATGTCCTTTTTGCGGTCCACGATCTTGAGAAAACCACGCTCGTCCAGCTGACCAATGTCGCCGGTGCGGAAGTAGCCGTCGGGGGTGAAGGCGGCTGCGTTGGCCTCAGGCTGCTGCCAGTAGCCGCCCATGACCTGGGGGCCTTTCACGCAGACCTCGCCGGGCTGGCCCAGGGGCACGGGGTGGCCGTGGTCGTCCAGCAGCAGCACGTCGGTGGAAGGCAGGGGCAGGCCGGTGCTGCCGCTGAAAGCCGTGACCGATGCGGGGTTGAAGGCAACCACGGGGCTGGTCTCGCTCAGGCCGTAACCTTCGCGGATGAACTGGCCGGTGATGGCCTGCCAGCGGGCAGAGACCGATGGCAGGATGGCAGCGCCGCCGCCGCCCGCCAGCCGCAGGTTGGAGAAGTCCACGCCCTGCGTGCCGGGGTGCGCCGCCAGCCCGGCGTACAGCGTGTTGACCCCCATGAACACGCTGGGGCGCGCGGCATTCAGCACGTCGATCAACCCGTCCAGGTCACGCGGGTTGGGCACCAGCCAGTTGCGCGCACCCACCGCAAAGTAGCTGATCAGGTTCACCATGAGCGCGAAGATGTGATACAGCGGAATGGCCGTGACGACGACCTCCTGTGCGGGGCGCAGGGCATCGGGCACGAAGGCCTTGAACTGCTCCACGTTGGCCACCAGGTTGCGGTGCGTGAGCATGGCCCCTTTGGACAGGCCCGTGGTGCCCCCGGTGTACTGCAGGAACAGCAGGTCGCCCCCCTCCAGCACAGGTGGCGCAAAAGGCAGGGTGGCGCCCTCGGCCAGGGCGCGCGCAAACGAGGTGGTGGTGTGCAGGTGGGCATCCACGGGCGGCCCAGGCAGGTCGGCTGCGGTGCCGTCGCCGGGCGCCACGGTGATGATGCTGTGCAGTTCCACCCGGTCTTGGATGGCAGCCAGGGTCGCAGTAGACCCTGCATAAATCACCATCACCCTCGCTCCTGCGTCCTTTAGCTGGTGCTCCAGCTCCCGCGGGGTGTACAGCGGATTCACGTTCACCTGCACACAGCCCGCGCGCGCAATGCCGAGCATGGCGATGGGAAACGCCATCAGGTTCGGGCACATCACGGCAATGCGGTCGCCCTTGCGCACGCGCAGCACGTTTTGCAGGTAGGCCGCAAACGCGCGGGATTGCTGGTCCACATGCGCATAGGTCAGCGTCTGGCCCAGGCAGGTGAATGCGGGCCGGTGCGCATAACGCTGCATGGCGGCACACAGCAGGTGCACGATGCTGGGATGGCTGTCGGGATCGATGTGGGCAGGGATGGCGCCATAGCTAGCCAGCCAGGGTTGGGGGGACATGGTGAATCGGTCCTCGTGGGGGGTGGAGCAGCAACGTGCGGGCAGGCTCAGCGCACGGCCTTGGCCAGTGCCGCAAAGGCTTG
>NZ_QAIM01000346.1:1260-5258 GCF_003061035.1 Acidovorax sp. HMWF018 | reverse complement strand
GCTTGGCTCGGTACATCGCGCGGTCCGCGCGTCGTACCAGCTCTTCGGCCAGCTGCTCGCGCTGTGGCGCCATGGTGGCCACGCCGAAGCTCACCGTAACGATGCCCCACGGCGCACCCTCGTGCGGCAGGGCCAGTGCCCGGATGGCTTGCTGAATGTGCTGGGCCATCTCCAGGGCGACCCGGGCATCGGCGCCGGGCAGCAGCACCACAAACTCCTCACCGCCAAAGCGCGCCACCAGGTCACCATCGCGCCGTCCCCCGGTCTGTGCCAGCGTCAGGGCCAGGGATTTCAGGCAGGCATCGCCCGCCAGATGGCCGTAGTGGTCATTGAAGTGCTTGAACACATCCACGTCCAGCATGATCAGCGACAGCGGTCCGTGGGCCCGTTGTGCGCGAGCCCATTCATGGGCCAAGGTCTGGTCAAAATGGCGGCGGTTGGCGATACCGGTCAGGCCGTCGGTGTTGCTGAGCAGCTGCAGCTGGCAGTTGGCCTGGGCCAGTGCCTGGGTGCGCTCATCCACCAACGTCTGCAGCTCCTGGTTGCGCTGCTGTAGGCGGCTGACGGGGTACACCTCGCCGTCTCGGGCCAGTCCATACGGGATGGAGATGCTGCTGTGCGCAATCTTCCAGTCGTCACCCTCTTGCCGAAAAACGACCACAAGACGAGCGGTTTCGCTGGCAAACAGCGGGTCGGGATGGGGCAAATGAATATGAAAAAACGCGGTCATGGCCAGCACATCGGCGCCCAGTTCCTGCGGGAACAGGTCCAGCACCTCGATGCCGATGCGCCCGGGTACCTGCGCAAAGTCGGTCTGCGTGATGTCCACCCATTCGCTGCGGGTTTTGATGAGCTTGTCGCTGCTGCCCGCAAAGCCGCTGAAGTTCTCGCTGAAGCGATCCACCAGCCGGGCATCGCGCCCGGCATACATCTCGATGTACTCGTCGAAGAGCATGCGGATGAGCCGTTGGCGATCTGGAGACATGCGACGGTTCCTCAGCGAAGACAGTGACGTTCGGAAAACAGTCCAGCAAATGGCGCTCACTGCAGCGGATGCTACGGACAAATGTAACACTCGCAACCGCTACCTTGAGGCCTGCTAGCGCTGGGTCTGACAGGTCTTTATGCGCTGCCAGACGGTGATGAAGAGGTGCTGCGTCCAGACTGGGTCACTGTCTTGTGCACCCTGCAGAAGCTGGGGCCATGCTTTTGCGGTCTTTGGCAGACACACCGGCGCGGGCGCCAGTGCTGAGAGGTGCTCGCCCCGCGCCGCGCGGTGTCGCCATCTGGCGGCGCATATGGGCCGCAAGCAAAGACCGTTCGTACGGGGCAAGGTCTGGACAGCATCGGGGGCCCACGGGGCGCAGTTGAATAAAGCAATCCATGCAATCGCCAGCGGCCGATTTGTCTAAAAACCGTCGGGCAACCGCCGCTCGGTACCAGCACGGCAAAAGTCAGCGCTGGTCCATCACTGGACTACGACTTTTCAGAGGACACGTTGAACGCCCACCACCGTGCGCCCGCACCGCTCAGGCAACCTGGGCGGCCTCGAGCAGGCTGTCCACCAGCGCACGCAGCCCGGCCAGGTAGGAGTGGGGACCGAAGCCCTGCACCGTGGCCTTGACGGCGGGCGAGATGATGGAGTGCGCGCGCCAGGCCTCGCGCGCGGCGATATTGGACATGTGCACTTCGATCACCGGGAAAGGCATGGCCTTGATGGCGTCGTGCAGCGGCACGCCGTGCTGCGTGAGGCCCGCAGGATTCACGAGTGCGCCCTGCGCCACATCGATGTTGGCGTGCAGGAAGTCGATGAGCGCGCCTTCGTGGTTGGACTGCACGATATCGAGCTCCACACCCAGCTCCGCAGCGAGCTTGAGCAAACGCTCGTTGATCTGGGCCAGCGTGGTGGTGCCGTAGATGTGGGGTTCGCGGCGCCCGAACAGGTTGAGATTGGGGCCGTGGAGGATGAGGATTTTCATGGGGTGTTCAGGGTTGGGAGCGGCTGACAAAGCTCAGCGAAGCGGTTCTGGCTAGGCGCTGCGTCGCAGGCAGTGCGAATAGCACGACAAGACGCAGCAACGACGCCAGAAGAGTTTTGCCAGGCGCTCTTACTTGCGGATGCGGGCGAGTTCGTCGTTGTAGAGCTTCACGATCGCCGGGTCATAGGTGGCCGCGAACTTCTCGATCACGGGCTTGGCGATCTGCTGCATGCGGGCCAGCTCGGCGGGCGTGATCTCGTTGTAGGCCATACCTTTGGCCTGCAGGTCCCCCACCGAACGCTGCGCTGCAGCGCGGCTCACCTGGCGCTGGTAGCCACGCGACTCGTTGGCAGCGTCGTGCATCATCTTCTGCTCAGCGGGGGTGAGCTGGTCCCAGAACTTCTTGCTCACCAGCACGATGTTGGCGGCGTACACGTGGTTGGTGGCGCTCACGTACTTCTGCACCTCGAACATCTTGTTCGACAGGATCACGGCATAGGGGTTCTCCTGGCCGTCCACGGCCTTGGCTTCCAGCGCGCCGTACAGCTCGGCAAATGGCATGGGCACAGGGTTGGCCTTGAAGGCCTTGAAGGTCTCCAGGAACACCGGGTTGGGGATCACGCGCAGCTTGAGTCCATCAAAATCATCGGCCTTGGTGATGGGGCGCCTGCTGTTGGTCACGTTGCGAAAACCGAGGTCCCAGTAGCCCAGGGCCACCAGGCCCTTCTCGGGCAATCGGGCGATCAGCGCCTGGCCCAGGGGGCCGTCGAGCAGCGCATCGGCCTGCGCAAAATTGGCCACAGAAAAGGGGAAGTCCACCAACCCGAATTCCTTGACGATGCCGGCCAGCGAGGTGGTGGCCGGGGCCGACATCTGCTGCACACCGCCCTGCAGCGCCGACTGCTGCTGCATCTCGTTGCCCAGCTGCGAGGCGGGGAACTCCATCACCTTCATCTTGCCGCCGCTCTTGGCCGCCAGCAGTTCGCCAAAACGCTTGACGCCAAAGCTCACGGGGTGGTCGGCATTGTTCAGGTGCCCGAAGCGGATCACGCGCTCCTGCTGCGCGGCGGCGGGCAGCGCCATCAAGAAGGACAGGCCAGCGGCCGCCAGAAGGCAAGCAGTTTTTTTCACAGGGACTTCTCCACAAAAAGAGAGCAGCAATGTGCACACCAGGCCCGGAGTGCATCGGGGACTGCATCGTATGAATAAAGTGGAAACTGTTTCCACAGTAGAAACCCTTTAACAATTTTTGATACATTGCGCCCGAAGAACCAGCGCCTGGGTATCCTGGAAAAACCGGTCCACGATCACGAAGAGCCCCCGCCATGAGCAGCATCCTTGAACGCAGTTTCAAAGTCCTGGAGCACCTTGCCCCGCACCCGGAAGGAAAGGCCCTGTCGAGCCTGGCCTCCGAACTGGACATGCCACTGAGCGCCACGCACCGCCTGTTGGCCGAGTTGATCCGTTGCGGCTACGTGCGGCAGGACCAGAGCCAGGGCAACTACATGCTCACCATCAAGCTGGTGTCGCTGGGCCTGGGCTATCTGAGCGCCACGGGCGTGGTGGACATTGCCCAGCCCCTGCTGGACCGGCTGGCCGCCGAATCTGGCGAGCTGGTGCGTCTGGCCGTGGTGGATGGCGACGCGCTGACCTTTGTGGCCAAGGCGCAAGGGGCCGTGCGCGGCCTGCGCTACGACCCGGACATGGGCCTGTCGGTCAACCTGTCGTGCAGCTCGGCCGGCCATGCCTGGCTGTCCACGATGAGCGATGAAGCGGCCCTGGCCCTGGTAGCGCGCCAGGGTTTTGGCAAGCCCGAGGACTACGGCCCCAACGCCCCCACCACCGTGAAGGCCCTGCTGGCCTACCTGCGCACCGCACGGCAGCAGGGCTTCAGCACCATCGTCGAGGTGTTTGCTCCGGCCATGACGGCCATGGCCGCACCCATCCGGCAAGGCAACGGCCCGGTGATCGGGGTGGTGACCATTGCGGGCCCGCTGGTGCGCCTGACGCCCGAGCGCA
>NZ_QAIM01000346.1:0-1196 GCF_003061035.1 Acidovorax sp. HMWF018 | reverse complement strand
CCGCCGGTCTTGCCGTTCGCCGCCAGGATACGGTGGCACGGCACCACAGGCGCAAACGGGTTGTGGCCCAACGCCTGACCCACGGCACGCGCAGCACCCGGCTCGCCCAATGCGGCAGCCATCTCGCCATAGGTCATGGTTTTGCCGGGTGGAATGCGGCGGGCCAGCTCGTACACGCGGGCGTGAAAGGGAGGCACGGCGTCGAGCGCCAGGGGCACATCACGCAGGTCGTCCTGCGCACCTTCAAGCAGGGCCACCACGCGTGCTGCCCAGGCTGCCACATCGGGTGGCATCGCAGCTTCGGCGAGCTGCGGAAACCGGCGCTGCATGCGGGCACGCGTTGCCACCTCGCCCGCGTCTTCCGGCAACTGCACCCCCACCAGCAGCGCCCCCCGCCATGCAATGCCGCAGTGGCCGATGGCCGTGGGGAACAGCGCATAGCCGCCTGTGGGGCGGTGCGCCGTGTCGTTGGCGTGCAGCTCTGGGGCCATTTGCTACCTTTTGAATAGCATTCAGGGCATGTAAATCAAGCGCCTCTGGCTCAATCAGCCCTCAGCGCTGCCCGCAACTGTGCACCCAGCTCGGGCTTGGCGGCAAACGGGTCGGTGGGGTTGCGGCCCATCATCACGTCTTCCATGCGCGTCTGCACCGAGGCCAGGGCCTTGGGGTGGCTGTAGATGTAGAACTGGCCCTGGGCAGCAGCGTCGAAGACCTTTTGCGCGACCTCGGAAGCAGTCACCTTGCCACTGCCCACGGCCTTGTCGCTCATCGCCTGGCCGATGAGCTGGCTCTTGGTGGGCTTTTCGGCAGGCAGGTCGCCGGGGCGGTTGCGGTGGCTTTGGTTGATGCCGGTGGGCACAAAGAACGGGCACAACACGCTGGCGCCGATCTGGTCAGTGACCAGCGACAAATCCTGGTACAGCGTCTCCGACAGGCTGACCACTGCGTGCTTGCTGACGTTGTAGATGCCCATGTTGGGCGCTGCCAGCAGGCCCGCCATGCTGGCGGTGTTGATGATGTGGCCGCGCCAAGCGGGGTCGGCCTTGGCGGCTGCCAGCATCATGGGGGTGAACAGGCGCACGCCGTGCACCACACCCCACAGGTTCACGCCCAGCACCCACTCCCAGTCCTTGACCGAGTTTTCCCACACCAGGCCGCCCGCGCCCACGCCTGCGTTGTTGAACACCAGGTGCGGT
>NZ_QAIM01000345.1:9988-11357 GCF_003061035.1 Acidovorax sp. HMWF018 | reverse complement strand
TGCCAGCATGGGCGACGCGGCGTCCCCACGCACATAGACACGGTCGCCCGCCGCCATCAGCACGCGCTCTTCGGTCGTCGCGATCACGCGCGGGGCGCTCAGCAGCACTTGCTCGTCCACCACGAGCGGCTCGACCAGGAAGGGCTCGATGAGGTGCTGCTTGAGTGTGGGCAACGCGGAATCAGCCAAACTATCGCTGCGGGTGCGGGGCGAGATGCGCACGGTCTCGGGTTCGCTGGAGCGGCTGGTGCTCAGGCGGGCATAGCCGCCTTCCTTAATAAGGTAAAGCGTCTGGCCAGGAAAGATCAGGTGCGGGTTGGGGATGGTTTTGAGGTTCATGCCCCAGAGCTCGGGCCAGCGCCATGGGCGCTTGAGGTACATGCCCGAAATGCCCCAGAGCGTGTCGCCCCGCTTGACGGTGTAGGTGTCTGGGGCGTTGGGCGCCAGCTCCTCCAGCGGTACACCCCGCTCGGACACCTGCTGCGCTGTGGCGCGCTGGCCGCTGGAAATGGGGTAGTTCTGCGCCTGGGCCGGCATGACCAGCAGGGCGCCAGCAATGATGGTGAGCGCGCCCAGGGCGGTCCGCCGCACGCTGGTGAATGCCGTCATGTTGTTCCTTTTCTCATGCATTGGGAAACGCCCCCTCGCTGGCACCTCGGCGCACAAAGCAGGCGTGCGGCCGGGCAAATACGTTACAAAGCTTCTTAGATTCTCTGCTCAAGCCCTTGATTCGGCAACGATTATTGGCTCGCAGGGCGGCAGTAGGCCGCAAAAGTGGCGAAAATAGCGACATCTCTTACCTGCAGCCATGGCAATCCTTCCCATTCTCTGTTACCCGGACCCCCGGCTTCACAAGGTCGCCCGCCCCGTCCAGGCGGTGGACGACCGCATCCGCACGCTGGTGGCCGACATGCTGGCCACGATGTACGACGCGCACGGCATTGGCCTGGCGGCCACCCAGGTGGACGTGCATGAGCGGCTGGTGGTCATCGACGTGTCGGAGGAGCGCGATCAGCCCCTGGTGCTGATCAACCCCGAGCTGGTCTGGACCAGCGCCGAAAAGCACCTGAACGAAGAAGGCTGCCTCTCGGTGCCTGGCATTTATGACGGGGTGGAGCGGTTTGATGCCGTGCATGTGCGGGCGCTGGACGCCCAGGGCCAGTCCCGCGTGATCGAGGCCGATGGCCTTCTGGCGGTCTGTATCCAGCACGAGATGGACCACCTCATGGGCAAGGTGTTTGTGGAATACCTCTCCCCCCTCAAGCGCAACCGCATCAAGACCAAGATGGTCAAGCAGCAGCGGGAGGCGCGCGGGTGATGCGCGCAGCGCTCTGCGTCCGCTGGGGCGTCAGAGTGCTGGCGCTGGTTG
>NZ_QAIM01000345.1:7806-9978 GCF_003061035.1 Acidovorax sp. HMWF018 | reverse complement strand
GTGTGCTGCCGGCCCGCGAACGGCCCGGCGCGTTGCGGACCGAAGTGATCGCTCGCCTGGGCCCGCCAACCGCCACGATAGCGCTGCCCTCTGGCGAGCGGCTGCTGTACTCGGAATTACCCGCCGGGTTTGCCGCCTACAACCTCGACTTTGATGCCAGCGGCCGCCTGGTGCGCAACGAGCAGGTGCTCACGCAGCAGCGATTCGAGAACCTGCCCTTGGGCACCTGGACCCGTGCCGACCTGCAAAACACCTTCGGAATGCCCTTGCGTGTCGAGCAGGTGGCGCGCTTTGATGGTGATATCTGGACCTACCGCTTCCGGCAGAACTCGGACCTGCGACAGGCCCATGTGCACCTGGATCGCCAAGGGGTGGTGCGCCAGGTGTTGTTCACCGACGAACTGCCGAATTTTGACAACGCGCGCGATTGACTGGATGGGTGGTCCCGCTGGGCCACTGAGTCCCGCGCCCCCCTGAGCCGCTATCTGCTTTCATGAGAGTCATTTTTGCTGGTACCCCCGAATTCGCCCGTGTGGCCCTGGAGCGGCTGTTGTCTGCAGGCTTCACCGTTCCACTGGTCCTGACGCAACCGGATCGCCCCGCTGGCCGTGGCATGAAGCTGCAGGCTTCGCCTGTGAAGCAATGCGCACTGGAGCACGGCATTGCTGTCGCACAGCCCCGCAGCCTGCGCCTGGATGGCAAGTACCCCTACGATGCCGCCGCTGCGCGCGAAGCCCTGCTCGCAGCCCAGGCCGATGTGATGGTCGTGGCCGCCTACGGGCTGATCCTGCCGCAGTGGATCCTGGATCTACCGCGCCTGGGCTGCCTGAACATCCACGCGAGCCTGCTGCCGCGCTGGCGCGGCGCCGCCCCCATTCACCGCGCCATCGAGGCAGGCGATGCCGAAACCGGCGTCACCATCATGCAGATGGATGCAGGGCTGGACACGGGCGACATGCTGCTGACCGAGCGCCTGCCTATTGCCCCGGGCGATACGACAGCCACCCTGCACGACCGCCTGGCCGCGCTGGGCGGTCGCATGATCGTCGAGGCGCTGGAGCTGGCCGCCTGCGGTGGCCTCACTGCTGTGCCGCAACCGGCAGACGGCATCACCTACGCCCACAAGATCGAAAAGGCCGAGAGCACGATCGACTGGACACTGCCTGCCGCAGTCATTGGCCAGCGCATTCGCGCGTTCGATCCCTTCCCGGGGGCCAGCACCGAGTGCAACGGCGAGACGATCAAGATCTGGAACTATGCAATTGATAGCGTTCAAGGCATATCCGATCAGCGCTCCGGGCAGATTTTGGCTGCGGATGGCGCGGGAGTGACCGTCGCGTGCGGTAGCGGCACGGCGTTGCGCCTGACCACGCTGCAGCGGGCGGGTGGCAAGCGGCTGGCGGCGGCTGATTTCTTGCGCGGCTTTGACCTGCAGCCGGGCATGGTGCTGGGCGCAAACCCTGCATGAGCGTCTCTGCTGCGCTGGGCCGGACACTGCGCCACCCCTCCTTCCGAATGGCCGCCATCGACATGGCCGGTACCTCGCTGGGCATTGCAGCCTGGGGGCTGGTCACCGGGGTGGCCATGGTCAAAAGTGGCATGTCGGTCGGCATGGCCGTGTTCATGTCGCTGCTGGTGTATGCCGGCAGCGCCCAGCTCGCCGTCATTCCGCTGCTGTCCGTGGGCGCGCCGCTGTGGGTGGTGTGGCTCACGGCCGCCTGCGTCAACCTGCGGTTTGTGATTTTCAGCAGCATGTGGCGTAGCTACTTTGCGCACCTGCCGCTGCGCCAGCGCCTGGCCGTGGGGTATTTCAGCGGGGACGTGATCTATGTGGCGTTCATGAAGCGCTTTCCGGAACCCCGGCCGGCCCCAGAGCAGGTGCCGTATTTCTGGGGCGCGGCCTCCACCAACTGGCTGGCTTGGCAGGTGCCGTCCATCGCCGGCATCCTGCTGGCCAACGCGGTGCCCCTGTCCTGGGGGCTGGGTTTTGCGGGGGTGCTGGCCTTGCTGGGCGTGCTGCTGTCCCTGCTGTTCGACCGGGCCACCTGGCTCGCCACGGGTGTTGCGGCCACTGCAGCGATTGCTGCGTTTGCCTTGCCGCTCAAGCTCAACATCCTAGTGGCGTTGGCGGCCGCCGTGGCCGCGGGACTGCTGATGGAGGCCGTGGACCGC
>NZ_QAIM01000345.1:0-7796 GCF_003061035.1 Acidovorax sp. HMWF018 | reverse complement strand
ATGTGGTGCCGCTGCGGGAGGAACGCCACCCATGAGCTGGTCCTGGATCTATTCCTTGCTGGCCACTGTGGGCCTGGCGGTGATCACGGTGGTGTCACGCTCTTTTTTCATGATCCCGGAGCGTGAGCTGCCCCTGCCCGACTGGCTCAAGCGGGGCCTCAAATATGCCCCGCTGGCAGCGCTCACCGCCGTCATTGCACCCGAGATCCTCATGGTGCAGGGCGAGCTGATCGACACCTTCATGGACGCACGCCTGCCGGCCGTGCTGTTCGCCAGCGTGTATTACTTCTGGCGCCGGGGCATCCTGGGCACCATTCTGGTGGGCATGGCGGTGTATCTGCCACTGCACATCGGCTGGGGCTGGTAGGTGCTGGCGGCGGCCGGCCGCGTCAGCAGGGCCGCCTAAAATGGCGCCCGTGATCCACCGGCCCCTCCAGGAAACCTTCCCCCATGAACATCCTTCGCTTTTCCGATCTGTGCGCCCAGGGCAAGGCCCGCAACCAGCGCGTCTTCATCCGCGCCGACCTGAACGTGCCGCAAGACGACGCCGGCAACATCACTGAAGACACCCGCATCCGTGCCTCCATTCCCGCGATCCGCATGGCGCTGGACGCCGGTGCCGCTGTCATGGTCACCAGCCACCTGGGCCGCCCGACTGAAGGCGAATTCAAACCCGAGGACTCCCTGGCCCCCGTGGCCCAGCGCATGGCCGAACTGCTGGGCCGTGAAGTGCCGCTGGTCGCCAACTGGGTGGACGGTGTGCAAGTGGCACCCGGCCAGATCGTGCTGTTGGAAAACTGCCGCCTGAACGTGGGCGAGAAGAAAAACAAAGAGGAGCTGGCACGCAAGATGGCCGCGCTGTGCGACATCTTCGTGAACGACGCGTTTGGCACCGCCCACCGCGCCGAAGGCACCACTTACGGCATCGCGCAGTACGCCCCCATTGCCTGCGCCGGCCCGCTGCTGTCGGCCGAGATCGATGCCCTGACCAAGGCCCTGGCCCATCCTCAGCGCCCGCTGGCGGCCATCGTGGCGGGCTCCAAGGTGTCCACCAAGCTCACCATCCTGCAAAGCCTGGCCGACAAGGTGGACCAGCTCATCGTGGGCGGCGGCATTGCCAATACCTTCATGCTGGCGGCCGGCCTGCCCATCGGCAAGAGCCTGGCTGAGCCCGATCTGCTGGACGCCGCCAAGTCCGTGATGGCTGCCATGAAGGCGCGTGGCGCCGAGGTGCCGATTCCCACCGACGTGGTCGTGGCCAAGACCTTTGCTGCGGATGCCCCCGCCACGGTGAAGGCCGCCACGGACGTGGCGCCCGACGACATGATCCTGGACATTGGCCCCGAGACGGCTGCCCGCCTCGCGGCCCAGCTCAAGTCTGCTGGCACCATCGTCTGGAATGGCCCCGTGGGCGTGTTCGAGTTTGCCGCTTTTGAGAACGGTACCAAGCAACTCGCCAAGGCGATTGCCGAATCCTCGGCCTTCAGCATCGCGGGCGGTGGCGACACGCTGGCCGCCATTGCCAAGTACGGCATCGATAAGCAAGTGGGTTACATCTCCACCGGTGGCGGCGCTTTCCTGGAAGTGCTTGAAGGCAAAAAGCTGCCCGCTTTCGAAATCCTGGAGCAGCGCGCAGCCGCTTCCGTGTAAGCAAATGCAAGGCGGGCCACCGCAAAGGTGGCTCTGCCTGCTTACACGCCTTGCATCGGCACACAACTGTGACCAAAAACAACGAACTGTGTACGCCGGAGCGTAGTTAGCGTAATTTTTTCTTGTTTTTGTTGAGGATACCGCCCAGAATTATTTTTCAATCGTGCGGGTCGCATCTGTTCGGATCCTCGCAAATTCAGTCCGTAGGAGGGAATCATGTCGTTTTCAAAGGCAATCAGCTTGGCCGTGCTGGCTGGCGCTGTGGCAACTTTGGTGGGGTGCGCACAGAGGGCGCCTATTCCCGTCGCGGAAAATTTCGAGTACACCTCGCAGCCCAAGGTTCGCTCCGCCGGACATTGGGACCTGGTCTCGCGCGATGTGGTCAATCAGACGCTGAGCACCCTGGACAAGGCCGGCGTGGCCCCCAACACCCCCCTGCATGTGTCATTGCCCGCCAATGCCACGCAGTTTGAAACCGCCTTCCGCGAGTTCCTGATCACCAAACTGGTCCAGAACGGCGCCGTGGTGCAGCAGAACCTGGGCCAGGCCCTGGAAGTCTCCTACGGTATCCAGGTCGTGCGCCACAACAGCGACCGCCCGCATTTCATCCCTGGTCAGTTCACCATGCTGGCTGCAGGCCTGTTTGCCGCGTACGGTCTGCGCCATGAGCACATCGACGCCCAGCTGGCCGCAGGCCTGGGTCTGTCGATCGCCGCCGACTATGCCAACAGCATCAACTCCGGTGGCCCGACCAACACCGAGCTGATTCTGACCACCACCGTCACGCGCGGCGGCCAGTACCTGGCTCGCAAGACCGACGTGTACTACCTGGAAAACGCTGACACCCCATTGTTCACGCGCCCCTCGTACAAGAACGTCAACATGAAGGTTGTCTCGCAATGAAAACCCCCGCACTTCTTCTGACGGTGCTGGCCGGCGTGGTGCTGGCCGGTTGCGCCAACAACGCTGCGCCGGTGCGCGTCGAGCCCACCTACCAGGAAGCCGCCAGCAGCCAGTTCATCCAGAGCAGCCGCGACGCGGTGACCAAGCTGACCACCGGTTTCGACATGAACTCGCTGGGTGGCGGGCCCGTGCTCGTGGCCACCGTGGTCAACGTCAACGACCTCAGCCGCGCCGCCCCGCTGGGCCGCACGTTGTCCGAGCAGTACGCCACCAGCATGGCGGCCAGCGGCTTCAACGTGAAGGAAATCAAGCTGCGCGGTGACGTGTTCGTGCGCGAAGGCCAGGGCGAGCTGCTGCTGTCGCGTGAGATCAAGGACATTGCCCGCAACCATAATGCCTCGCTGGTGCTGGTGGGTACCTACTCTGCGGCCGCCAACTACACCTACGTGAGCCTGAAGCTCGTGCGCACCGAAGACAGCCGCATCGTGCGTGGCTACGACTACGCGCTGCCCAACGACCGCGACGTGCAACGCCTGCTGGCTGTGCCCCGCTGATCGTTCTTTCTCACCAGGGACTTGTTGCTCCCTGTGCTACCGAAAAAAGGCCGTCTCGACGGCCTTTTTTGTTGCCCGGTGGCACCCCCCGGGGTGCCCGAAACCTCTGCTTCGCAGAGCCTCTCCTCGACGATCACGATCCCCGACGGGGGCATCCCGTGCCCACCCACCTAAAATCACGCCCCATGAACTTCACCGACATGCTGCGCGACGCCACGGCACAGAACAACTCCCTGCTGTGCGTGGGCCTGGACCCTGAACCCACGCGGTTTCCCGCCGCGATGCAGGGCGACCCCCGCAAGATCTATGACTTTTGCGCGGCCATCGTGGACGCCACCGCCGACCTGGTGTGTGCCTTCAAGCCGCAGATCGCCTACTTTGCCGCGCATGGTGCCGAGGACCAGCTCGAACGCCTGATGCAGCACATGCGGGCCAACGCACCGCAGGTGCCGGTGATCCTGGACGCCAAGCGCGGCGACATCGGCTCTACGGCCGAGCAGTACGCCAAGGAGGCCTTCGAGCGCTACGGTGCCGATGCCGTCACGCTGTCGCCCTTCATGGGCTTCGACTCCATCGAGCCCTATCTGGCCTACCACGGCAAGGGCGCGTTTTTGCTCTGCCGCACGTCCAACCCCGGCGGCGACGACCTGCAGACCCAGCGCCTGGCCAGCGTCGAGGGCCAGCCGCTCATGTACGAGCATGTGGCGCGTCTGGCGCAAGGCCCCTGGAATAAGAACGGCCAGCTCGGCCTGGTGGTGGGCGCCACCTACCCGCAGGAGATCGAGCGCGTGCGTGCCATCGCGCCCACGCTGCCGCTGCTGATTCCGGGCGTGGGTGCCCAGGGTGGTGATGCCGCCGCCACCGTGCGCGCCGGGCTGCGCAGTGACGGGCCGATCATCGTGAACTCGTCGCGGGCCATTCTTTACGCGTCCAAAGGCGAGGACTTTGCTGCGGCCGCGCGTGCAGAAGCCGTGCGCACCCGAGGCGTTCTGGAAGCTGCCCGGGGCTGAGCGCTCTCACTCCGACCGCGGTGTCTGGTCCTCTAACGGGGCTGGCACAGCCCAGGCACCAGCCCACCGACCGGACAGCCGCCCCTTCAGGAGCCGACGATGCAGTTGAAATGGCTGGAAGACTTCATCGTGCTGGCGCAGGAGCGCAGCTTCACCCGCGCGGCGGAGCTGCGGCATGTGACCCACCCCGCGTTTGGCCGGCGCATCCGCGCGCTGGAGGCCTGGGCTGGCACGCCGCTGGTGGAGCGCGGCAGCGGTGGCCCGGTCACCCTCACGCCCGCCGGGCAGAGTTTTCTGGAGACCGCCGGCCACCTGGCCCGTAGCCTCACCCAGTCACACGAAGAGCTGCAAAGCCTGGCCGGGCGGCAGGCCCGCACCGTGACCCTGGCCACGGGCCGCACCTTGGCGCGCACCGTGGTGGCCGACTGGCTGGTGCGCCTGCAGCCCATTTTGCAAGGCGGCGAGCTGTGCATTCGCACCCGGGCGCTGGCCGACACCGTGGGCATGCTGGAGCGCAACGAGGCCGATTTTTCGCTCGTGTACCACCACCCGGCCCTGGCCATCCGGCTCGATGCACGGCAGTTCACGCACCTGACGGTGGCCTCCGACCGGCTGGTGCCCGTCTCGCGCGCCACGGCGCAGGGGCAGGCGTTGCACCGGTTCGGGCCCGACGCCACGCTGGTGCCCTACCTGGCCTACGCCCCCCAGCTGGCCTTGGGGCGGCTGGTGGAAGACCACCTGGCGCACAACCCCCATGCGCCCCGGCTGCAGCGCGTGGTGGAGTGCGACTCGGCCGACGCCCACTACGAATACGTGCAAAAAGGCCTCGGCGTTGCGTGGCTGCCCTGGTCCATGGTGTTTGCCGACTGCAAGGCCCAGCGCCTCGCGCTGGCGGGTGACGCCCGCATGGAGGTGCGTTTTGACGTGCGCCTGTATCGCCCCAAGCGCCGCCTGGGGCCGCTGGCCGAGGCGCTGTGGAAGGCCCTGGCGCAGCGCTGATGAGCGCGCGTCCACGGTGAGAGACCTGCGGGTTTCCCCGTGGCAGGCATCGTGAATCAGCACGACCTGGTGCCGTTTTGGCACCAACAGCCAGGGGCCGGTTTTTCACAATCCAATCCATACCTCACCCGCCCCATTCAGCCCCACGCCTTTGCCAAGGAGTTTCACCATGACCACCGTCCGTCCCCTGCGCCGTGCTGCACTGCTGTGCGGCCTGGCCGTTCTCGCTGCCCCTGCCATCGCGCAAGACGCCTACCCCAGCAAGCCCATCACCATCGTGGTGGGCTATCCGCCCGGCGGCAGCACCGACCTGACCGCGCGCACGGTGGCCACCGAGCTGGGCAACAAGCTCGGCGTGCCGGTGGTGATCGAGAACCTGGGCGGTGCCGGTGGCGCGATCGGTGCGCAGAAGGTGGCCAACGCCGCACCCGACGGCTACACCCTGCTGGTGGGCGCCAACAACGAGATCGCCATCAACAAGCTCGTGACCAAGAAGGTCAAGTACGACATCAAGGACTTCACCGCCATCGGTCTCATTGCCTCCCAGCCGCTGGTGCTGGTGGCCTCCACCGGCGCGGGCGTCAAGAACATGGCGGAGTTCACGCAGAAGGTGTCCAAGAACCCCGGCAAGTTCAGCTACGGCAGCTCGGGCGTGGGCACGGCGCTGCACCTGGCGGGCGAGGCCGTGAAGGAGCAAGGCAAGCTGTTCATGACCCACATCCCCTACCGGGGCGTGGCGCCGCTCACCAGCGACCTCATGGGCAACAACCTGGAGTACGGCGTGTTCGTGCTCTCCAGCGGCCTGCCGCACATCAAGAGCGGCAAGGTGATTGCATTGGGCACCACCGAGGCCAAGCGCTCTGCCACCACGCCCGACATCCCCGCGCTGGCCGAGTCGCCGCAGTACAAGAACGTGGACATCAGCGTGTGGTTTGCGCTCATGGCACCGGCCAACCTGCCCAAGCCGGTGACCGACAAGCTCAAGAAGGCACTGGCCGACAGCCTGCAATCGCCGGACTTCCGCAAGAAGATGGAAGCCAGCGGTTCCACCGTGGCCTCGCCCACCGTGAACATCGACCAGTTCCTGACCACCGAAGTGGCCAAGTACAAGAAGATTGTTGAATTCGCCAAGATCGAAGAATGAGCAGCAGCACTCTCCCCCCCGCATCCGTGCAACCCCTGGTGTTTGCGCTGCCCGCCCCCGACATCAGCGCCTGGCGTGTTGGCAACACCGGCACCGAAGGCGTGTGGCACTTCGACTCGGGCCGGCCCGGCCGCCACGTGATGATCAGCGCCCTGGTGCATGGCAACGAGCTGTGCGGCGCCTGGGCGCTCAAAGGCCTGCTCGACGCCGGTGTGCGCCCGCAGCAGGGCACGCTCACGCTGGCGTTCTGCAACCTCGATGCCTTCGACCGGTTTGACCCTGGCAACCACGACGCCTCGCGCTTCACCGACGAAGACCTCAACCGCCAGTGGCTGGACGAGCGCATCGATGCGGCCAACACCAACGAGCGCCGCCGCGCCGCCGCGCTGCGCCCGTGGGTGGCGCAGGCCGACTGGCTGCTCGACATCCATTCCATGCACGAGCCCTCGGCGCCGCTGCTGCTCACCGGCATCCAGCCGCGCAACCTGGCGCTGGCGCGCGCCATGCGCTCGCCCGAGCACATCGTGGTGGACGCCGGCCACAAGGACGGCGTGCGCATGCGCGACTACGGCCGGTTTGGCGACCTGGACGACAACGGCACCCGCTCGCTACTCATCGAATGTGGCTTCCATGGCGACCCGGCCAGCCGCGCCGTGGCGCAGGACCAGTGCGTGCGCTTCATCGAACAGTCTGGCGCACTGAGCGCCGACGCGCTGGCGCAGCAGCTGCCTGGCTGGCGCCTGCCCGACGCACCGCGCCAGTGGGCGCTGGAGGTGACCGGCCCCGTGGTCGCTACCAGCAGCGCCTTCCGGTTTGTGGCGCCGTACACGGGTCTTGAGGTGTTCGAGAAGGCGGGCACGGTGATTGGTGACAACGACAGCGTGCCGGTGGTCACTCCGTACGACGACTGCGTGCTGGTCATGCCCTCGGTGCGCCAGGCACGTGCCGGGGTGACCGTGGTGCGCTTTGCGCGGCGCAGGTTGCTGTAGGCAGTGCTGTCGTTGTTTGCTATCTAGTTGATAGCTGTTAAGGCATATTCAACTAGCGCTACCGGCCATTTTGGCTTGTAGTCGGGGCCCCAGCACCACACAGGCCAGCGCCGCCACCACCAGCGCAATGCCTGCCCACTGCCAGGGCGCCACGCCCTCGTCCAGCAGCAGCCAGCCTGCGGTGAGGCCCACCACCGGCACCGCCAGACTGAAGGGCGCCACGCGGTTGGCGGGGTAGCGCTGCAGCAGGTTGGTCCACAGCGCGTAGCCCACGATGGTGGCGGCCCAGCCCAAGTAGGCCACGGCGGCCCACGACAGCAGCGGCACGTTGGCCAGCGTCTGCCACTGCAGCCAGCGTGCGGCGTCGGGGTCGAACGCAGCCGACAGCGCCATGAACGGCAGCACCGGCACCAGGCTGCTCCAGATCACAAAGGCCAACGGATCAAACCCCGGGCTGTGCTGCTGTGCCAGCCGCGCCACGATGTTGGACGACGCCCACATCGCCGCGCCACACAGCGTGAGCAGCAGGCCCGCCAGCGTGGTGGCC
>NZ_QAIM01000344.1:26567-36225 GCF_003061035.1 Acidovorax sp. HMWF018 | reverse complement strand
CCGCTGGGGGGTTCTGTTTGGCCCCCTCAGGGGGCCTATTAAATGGGTGAGGCCGTAGGCCGAGGGCGTAGCCCTGGGGATGCCGGGTGGGAGCGCCGCAGGCGCGGGCGAAGCGCGTAGCGCGTAGGAGCCGGCGGGGCGTAGCCCCAAGAGGCGGTGCCTTTTCCTATAGGTTTATTAAATACAGGAAAGGAATACAGGGTGCACGCCTTGAAATCGCGTTTTTTTCAATGAGAACAACGACTTAGATGAGATGGGCATGCATCGGCGCGGGAGTTGTTCATCACATCTGCGGGAGTTGTTCAGCGTGGATAACTCAGCAGTAGCACGCTAACTCTTTGATTTATATGGCTTTTGTTTGCGGGAGTTGTTCATCACGGATAACCCTGACTTATACAGGCGTTATAAACAGGATATCAACAGAATATTCACAATTCACAGGAGTCTTCATCACACTGAGCGGGAGTTGTCCATCGCGGTTGCGGGGGTCTTTATCACGCTGCGCGGGAGTTGTTCATCACATTGACGATGGGCTTCAACTCACTTTTCCCGCCTTTTTTTCCATGTCCTCTTTGATGAGTGATTTCATGGCCTCCAGGACTTCGCGCCCCATGTTCCCTGCTAGGTACTTCTGACACTCATATGAAAGCCTCTTCTGAGTGACCCCCAGGTAGACTTTGCAGCCAGGCGAAAACACCCCGTTGTCATCGAAATATCTGTCTTCGATTTTCAAAATCACCGCTGTAGGCCCATAGCCTTCGATCAGGAACATTGGAGATTTGTCGGATGCCCACCACGTCACAACAAACTGGCCGTCTTCACTAGCCTCCCCAATCTTTGTCTCCCACACTCCTGTTTGCTTTGCCATTTGATTGGCTTCGCTAATTTTTTGTTGTGGATTTCCCATCTGGACGCCACTGTCCCGGAGTTCTCGAAATAGAGCATGGTGGATCGAAATGGTGATTTCTTCCATGGCTCTCTTCACGTAATAGTAGTTCTCCGATTTGAGCTTTTTGAATTTTTCTTGGTCGATCAAAGCACGCTGAGCAGCACCAATCTCTCCTGAGCTTTCCTTGGGAGCCGAAACGCTCAGCCCTGTAATCACGGCCATGGAATCTTCGATGGCCCGGGCGCGCTCGTCGTATGCCTTCTGCCAATGAGCCGTGTTCTTGTAGGTATTCAAGAAGTTTTCAATGCAATGCATCTTGCTCTGCAAATTTGCAAGTGCATCAAGGCTGGGGGGATCTACGGTGACGGCACGACCGATGCAGCCGTTGAGAGCAACGATTTCCGCGTTTTCGGGAATTGCTTCTTTATGGACCTCGACCGCTGCTCCAGACTGAGCCGCATGCGGCGCACTTTCACCGCTTTTTTCCCCACATGCAGTCAGTAGCGTTAGCGAAGCTGCTGCGATGTACAACCAAACTCTCATTCGATGCTCCTGAGTTGAGGGGCATCTTAGACCATGCATTACAAGATGAAACAACCTTCTTGTGAGGGAGCAAAAGTCGCACCGCGCGGGAGTTGTTCATCACACGCCGGGAGTTGTTCATCACATCGAAACTAGGTCAAAAAACGTCAAATTTCGCGGAGGCGAAAATCAGAACAAGGAAGTTTGGACGTCATCAGCACCGCCCTTCCCTCCTTTGCCTTTGCGCAACTGCGGAACATGTGGAGGTGATGGAAGAAGCACCAGCCCGTTGTTTTCCACCTTTAGCCGCGCAAGTGGGTACACGATTTGCACAGCCTTCAACGCTTTCAGAAAACCTTTTTTGAAGTCTCTGGAAGCCTGCTCAATGTTGTCCGTGTTGAATGACGATCCAAACTGCCCCATCAGAGATTCCCAGCGGATCGGCCTTGTCGGTCTATCCGTATAGCTCATTCGGTAGGTCAGCCAGGAATAGATATCCATCGCCAACGGAGACCCCCGAAGCGCTTTGTACGCGCGCAGGTCAATGGGAATGGGATGCTCTATCAGCTCGCTAAAAAATGGTGCGCTCAATCGAACGCTAGATTTCCATTTGCCCGCGTCGCGCTCGTGTTGAGGAACCCAAATCGCCCGTTCGTCACCGTCCACAGGGGTATCAAGATCAAAGGCATCTTCGTTTTCGAGGTGAAGACCATCAGCGATCAGCACGTTGCGCAACACGAACCCAGGATCTCCAGCAGCTCCGCGCGTCATTTGCGCGGTGATGAGAGAACCAAAGAGCCGCTTCATTTGCTCGGCAACGCGCGTGGAAGTCCCCCGCTCCCCTCCCCCGGACCGCAACTCTAAAACGTCGCGCAGAAACTGGCGCAGTGAGTCGCCCAGCTCGATGACGGGAGATTGATTCCGAACCGCTTCGGTGGCGACCCATGACATGAGCAAGCGGGGATAAATGCCGTAAGGAATACCCCCCTCATAACCAGCCAGGATACGGAGCTTGAAGTCCCCGTTCACGCGCGTGAAAACATCCGCCTTGGGGTCTTTGTAGGGCATCGTGGCCAAGACCAGGGCACGGGTCATATAGCCAAGCGTTCCGGCCTGCCGCGCGTCCTCGGCTTCGATGGCGAATTGTTCATCAATCGCACGGCGCACCCATTCTGGGACATGCCCTGCCCTGTAATCAATAACCGTTTGCTTCTTGGTGGCCATGGACAGCTATAATTTTTTTGCCTCTGCAAATGCATTGGCTTGACTACTTAACAGCCCGGCTCACCTGCCGGGCTTTTTTTATTGCCAGTCGGTACTTCTGCGGCGCAATGAACTGGTGGCAAGTAAGGCCGCACCTGCTTCGGCCACTTGGTGCAGTCGCGCTTGATGCGCGGCTTGCGCCTCAGCCAGGGAACGCTCAACGATGGCAGCTGGCGCAGTGATCGTTGCACGTCTCCAGCCACGCGGCAAGGTCCGCTCAATCGCCGCTTCTTCGATCACACAAGCCTCCTTGTAGACCTGCAAGGTTTCGCGCATCCTTTGAACTGTTTTCCAAACTGCCTGCCGCGTCACTGCAAATTTGTCTGCGGCCTCTTGATACGAATTTCCGTCCACCATCACCATGCGAGCGGCCGCGATGCGGTCGGCACTCAAAGTGCGTTGCAACAAGTGCTGCAGGGCTTCAAATTCAGGGATGGACACAGGAACAAACTCGCCTTGTGTCATAAAACACCCCACGTAGACCAAAGATCAATCAACTCAATTCCTCATTGAAGCGCCGCCCCTGTAGGGCGGCGCCATCCATTACACAACTACAGCAAACACGTCATCAAGGCGGAATTCGCTGCTGAACGAGCCTTCCAGCCCACACATGCATGCGGCCAACAGCAAGGCCCCGGCGCCCTCCGTAGAAAACTGGCCCGCGCGCAACCCGGCGAACACATGGCGGCCGGCGTTATCCGCCTTGCGCGCTTGGTCGAAAACCGGGCGCAGCGCTTCGATACATGCCCTGTTCTCTTCAGGTCCAAGCTCTGCCAAAACCTCTTCCGGCCGCTGGTGCTCCACAGCCAGGCGCTCGTAAATGTCCACCAGCAGGCTGGGAAGATCAACATCAGTTCCAGCGCTGGGCAGTAGGTCGCGCGTTCTCACATCCTTTTGAGCTACTGTTGTGCCAGCGACCTGCTCAGTACCCTTTTGGGGAGCCTTGGGGGATTTGGGAGCCTTTGGCTTTACCTCGTCGCGCACGGCCTGGGCTTTGGCACGGGCATCCACTTTGCCCCGTGTTTTCTTCAGCTCGTCCACCAGCTCTTTAGCCTTTTCAGGACTCACCTTCTCCACTTGCCGAACGGTCGAAATTACTTCGGTGTCAGCGCTGATGGATTCATTGACCAGCCGCTTTGCCTGCTCTGGCAGGTTCAGCAGCGAAAGCATCTTGGACAGCCACGGGCGGCCCTTGTTATGGCGCGCGAGGACAGCCTCGACCGAACCCAGGGTATCAAGGTCGCGTTGAATCTTCTTAGCTTCCTCGATCTGCGTCAGGTTCTTGCGGTGCGTGTTTTCTGCAAACTGCAGATCCTCGGCTTCTTCTTCGGTCAGCTCTTTGGCCTTAGCGCGCAGTTTCGTCAGACCCTGCAGGCGTGCCGCGCGAATCCGCCGTTCCCCGGCCACCAGCCGGTAAGGCTTTGGGTGTCCGGCAGGCATGACACGCAACAGAATTGACTGAATCTGCATCTTGGCGAGGCTCGCCCCAAGTTCAGCCAATCCCTGTTCGTCGTTCTCGAATTCTTCCCGGACCTGACCAACGATTTCCACATCATCAAGGTCTACATCGAACTCCGGCATTTCCGTATTTCCAAACAACGCATCAATGCCCGTTCCCATTGCGCTGCTACCACCCAGCATCAGGCCAGCATTTGCAAACGCATTCGTATGCGCTGGCTTGGCTTTCACTGGTGCAGTTACCTTCTTGACGGCCGCACCTGTTGCGGCGCCCTTACCCGTCTTTTTGCTCGTCATTGCCTTGGCGTTCATTTGGCCATCCTCCCCAAAATTGATGCACATGCCGCGCGCCATTCCTGCGCTGCCTTCGCGTGACCCTCACCCCGTGTAGCCGTCCATACTGGCCGCCGCAGCGCGATCGCTTTGCGAACGGGTGCGCGCTCCGGCAGCACCTCGGGCAGGATCGCTGAGCCGTATTGAGCGCGAAGCGATGCCAACCCTTCGCGTTCCTCGGTGCTGCGGTTGTTGGTCTTGACCGGCAAAATCCCAATGTGGCGAAGCCGCGGATTGAAACCCTGCGTGCGGACGATATGGATGGTCTGCAGCAGGTCGGCCACACCCGCCAACTCGTACAACCCCACGGATACGGGCGTCACAACGTAGTCAGCCGCTGCCAACGAGGCCATGAGCCGAACACCCAGCAGGGGAGGGGTGTCTAACAGGCAGAGGTCAAAGTCCTTGGCGAACTGGCGCAATGCTGGGCCAGGACGGCGGATCACTTCGTTTTCAGCCTTGTCGATGGAGAGCAGGGCGTTATCAGCTCGAATGATCGCCAGCTGTTCATTGATGTATTCCGGCCCCTCCTTTGGCGGCGCAGCGTCATACAGCCGCGAAGCCAGCAACCCGGGTTCTGCATCCTCAGCTGGCGGGAAGCTCAGAGACAAGCTGCCCTGCTTGTCCATGTCCACCAGCAGTACGCGCAACCCCGCCTCAATGGCTGCATAGGCTAGATGCACAGTCAAAGTGCTCTTACCGACGCCGCCTTTCTGGTTTGCAATCGCAAGAATTTTCATGTTCGGCTCGACTAAAAGTTTGTTGGTATTGCAGAGGGGTAGGGCGGGTGTAACACAGAATGCAACCAAAACGGGTTGTCAGAAAAATTTCGCCTCCGCGAAATTTCCGCCCTTGTCCTCAGTACGGCAGGTCGTCATCCCCGTCAGGGGGGAGGGCACCCGATGAATGAGGCGCATGCGCCTGATCTTGGTCAGGCCTGGAGCCACCTGCAGAGCCCTCCGGGCGCGCACCCAAGGGCTGCACAACCTCGGCCCGAATTTCGGTGCTGTAGCGCTCGATGCCCTGGCTGTCCGTCCACTTGCGAGTACGCAAATGGCCTTCGATATAGACCTGCCGTCCCTTGCCCAGGTAATCACGCACAAAGTCAGCCTGTTGGCGGTAGCAAACGATGCTGTGCCACTCGGTATGTTCCTTTCGCTCGCGGGTGGTTCGGTCGGTCCAACCCTCGCTGGTCGCCAGCCGGAAGTGGGCCACGGGATCACTGTTCGGCATGGTGCGGCACTCAGGAGCATTCCCGATGTTGCCGATCAGCATTACTTTGTTCAAAGAGGCCATTTGTCGTACTCCGTTGCGTAAGGCCCAGGGCGGGCCAGGTTGAAATTCAGAACAAGGACAGGCGCTTGCGCACAATCTCGCGCACCTCAGCCAAAGGCTTTGGCGAAAAGTGAAAGTCCAGCTCAAAGCCAGTCAGGATCAGCTGCGAGAGATCGACGTAGCCAAGCTCTGCCATGCGCGCATCACCGTTGAGCAGCGAGAACGCAAACACGCGCTCCACCCCAGCGGCGGCATCCTTCTCCAAAACCCACACGTCCGAGTTGCCCAGGAAATAGTGCAGAAACACCGTCTCCGCTTCCTCCTGGCTACCAACCTCCGGCATGTCGGCAATGCAGCGGGAAAGGTTGGTGGCAATTTCCTGGAAAAACGCCGACTCTTCCCCGCCATGCATCAATGACTGGAGCGAAGACCACTGAGGCCAGCCCATATAAGACGCCAACATTTGCGCCTGCTCAGTGGTCAAAATCGATTGAACTGTCATAAATTTCCTTTGCTTTGGCTTGACTATGCATTTAGGTTCATATGATGACTTCTTTGTTCACCATGGACTCTATTATAGTCAAACCATTTTAAGCGTCAACCTATTTAGGTTGACATTGTGTATTAGTTTGTAAACCTCTAACCGCACATTCCGGGAGTTCTTCATCACACAAAACGCCCGCCGCGCCCCGGTCTTGGGGTATGGGGGACACCCCATGTAGCCGCCTCGCGGCGTAACCCAGCAGCCGCAACACCCCACCGCCTCCACCCGCGACACCCCACGGCCAGCGCCCAGCCGCACCCCTTCGCGCCCTGATAAACAGGGCTGTTCAATTTCGCGTCCGCGAAATCCCAGGGCTCAAAACACTCGAATTTGTGATGTAGGTATGTCAGGGCCATGCCCTTGTCCGGGCTTGCGGGGTGCCGTGCGCGAAGGCGCACGGCAGTGCTCCGCACCGGCCCCTACCGGACAACCCACACGCAAGGCGCGCGGGCTGCGGGGCACCATGGCCTGCCCCTGGCCAAGGTGGGCGCTTGCGGCCGTCTTGGCTGTCTTTCAAGGGGGAAGCCTCAGCGGCAGGGGGATGTGCGCAGCACTTCCCCCAATAGCGGGCAAGGTGGCCTGTAGCCGTGCCCGCAGGGCAATCCCAAAGGGATCGAGCCGAGTTAGGCGAGCGGCGGAAAGCCCTGCAAGGGCGGGGGCATCCGGTTTTTCACCCGCAGGGGGAAAAATGCCTCAGAAGCTAGACGGCGGAAAGCTATCTATCCCTTGTGCATCCAGCGCACGGCCCAGGGCCAACATGAAGGTAACCCAATCCCTATCGACTGCATCTAGCCAGGCGTGTACCTCCGTGACGTCCATCCGGCGAACACCGGACTCGCACTTACTCACGTAGCTCTGAGGAACACCGAGCTTGCGCGCCACGTCCCCTTGCGTCATCCCAACATCAATCCGGGCTTGATGAAGCAGTGACAAAAAGACGGCATACCGGCGACGGCTCATAGGGAAAAAGATGGGTTTGTAAGGGCAACCCACCAGAGTGCGCCGACTTCCATCAAATGCCAACATGGGATTACTTTTTTAACGTGCCGTAACTCAATAAATAATCTCGTGGCATTGGGATTTGGATTTTTATATTTATCATCGCGCCAAAGCAAAACAGACCATTTTGCTAAGCGTAAAAATATATTAGTTCAGGTTCATAATGGATTTTCTAGATTTGGCTCAGCAGTGCGCCCCTACAGTCCATCCGCACACCCTCGCCGCCATCGTTAAAACCGAGAGCGGTTTTAAGCCCTTCGCCATCGGGGTGAACAAAGGTGGTGCGCAGCTCACCCGCCAGCCCACGACCAAAGCCGAGGCCGTGGCCACGGCCAAGGATCTGATCGGACGGGGACTCAACATCGATATGGGTCTCGGACAGATCAATTCCGAGAACCTTGCCCGCCTCGGCTACTCGGTCGAGGACGTATTCGATGTGTGTAAGAACTTGAGCGCGGCAGCGCTCATTCTTCAGGACGGCTTCACCCGAGCAAGCGTGAAGGAGGGTGCGAGCCAACAAGCCCTCATGAAAGCCTTGAGCGCCTACAACACGGGCGATTTCGCGCGCGGCGTCAAGAACGGCTATGTCCAGAAGGTCAGCACCAACGGCATCAAGATTGCCCAGGGATACGCGGTCCCGGCGATCCAGCTGGACCCCAAGGATGTAGCACCGTCACCAGCCGCCTCCGACACGCAGCCCGCCAAAGCCACGGTTGCAGCGCCTCAGCCGGGCGCGAGCGCCAAATCCAAGACCACCCCCAAACCACCCGCTGCAGGCTCCACCACAACGGACCCCTCAATGGTCTTCGGAACTCCACCAGCAGGAGAGGACGAAGAAGCAGCCCAGGCCTTGGTGTTTTGACCATGAAGCTGCTCATCATCGAGTCCCAAGGCAAAGTGGAAAAGCTGCAGAGCATTCTCGGCAGGGAATGGGTAGTTGCCGCCAGTCTCGGCCATGTATGCGACCTTCCAGAGAAAGAAATCGGCGTTGAAGCGCCGCAGTACAAGCCGCATTACAGACTGTCAGAACGCGGCGCATCAGTGGTCGCGCGGCTGCGCAGTCAGTGCGAAAGGGCACAAGATGTCTACATCGGCACCGACCCTGATAGGGAAGGAGAGGCCATCGCATGGCACCTTGCGCGCGAACTCAAGCTAGGCCGCGATGCCAAGCGAGTCCGCTTCCCTGCCATCACCGATACCGTGGTGCGTCAGGCAGTGGCTGCACCAACGGGGATTGATTACAAGCTGGTCGGCGCACAAGAAGCTCGCCGCGTCCTGGATCGGCTGGTGGGGTATCTGGTCAGCCCTGCGCTGTCCAACATCGGCGGCACAACCCTCTCAGCCGGTCGAGTCCAAAGCCCTGCAGTCGCGTTGGTGGTGACGCGCGAGCGCGAGATTGCGGCCTTTACGCCGACGAGCCATTTCCATGTCCGGCTGGACTTCCAGGGACAGCCGGGGAATTGCGCGGACGCGAAAAACTGGCATGCCATGTGGGAAGTGGTGCCGGACTTCGCACCTGAGGACCGCCCGTACTTTCAAGATGCCGATATGGCAGCGAGGATCGCCGCCGTTCAAACGGTATCGGTTGAAAGCTGTGAGGACGGTCAGCGCCGGCGAGCGCCAGCGCCGCCGCTGGCTACCAGTGGCATGCAGCAAGCAGCCAGCGTGAGGCTGGGGTTCGAACCAGAGGACACGATGCGGATTGCGCAGCGGCTCTTTGAAGGCGGGCACATCACCTACCACCGGACCGACAACCCGAACATCAGCGAGGACGATTTCCCGCACATCACAGCCCTGGCCCAGGCCAATGGATGGGCGATGGCACCGAAGCTGCGCAAGTTCAAGACCTCTGACGCAGCCCAAGCAGGCCACCCCGCGATCACGCCGACTCATTGGGAAGTCGAGCGGGCAGGGCAGGGCGATGAAGAACAAGCTCTGTATTCATTGATCCGACAACGCGCCATTGCGAGCCAACTCGCAGACGCGGTCTACAAAACTCGATCCGCCGTTCTGCTCGGCCAGATCGAAGGCAAGCAGATCCGGTATCGCGCGAAGGGCGAAACGCTGGCTGAGCCGGGCTGGCTTGCTCTCATGGGCGCCGCAACGCAGGAAGACTCGGCCGAGGCCGACCATGAAGAAGGGGAGGGCGCTGCAGCGAACCCCGTGCCCGAGCTTACTGCCGGGCAGCTGCTGCACCCAATTGGCGGCGAAGTGCTCGCCATGAAGACGCGAGCGCCAAAGCGCTATACGAAGGCATCGCTGATTGGCAAGCTGGAGAGTGAAGGCATTGGCCGCCCTGCGACATACGCGGCCATCATGGGAAACATCGAACGCCGCGGTTACATCACCACGCGCAAGCTGTTTCTCCATCCAAC
>NZ_QAIM01000344.1:0-26557 GCF_003061035.1 Acidovorax sp. HMWF018 | reverse complement strand
TTTCATCGTTGACCAGCTCACGGACAAGTTCTCTTTCATCGCCGTGGACTACACGCGCCAAGTAGAGAGCGAGCTGGACCGCATCGCATGCGGGCAAAGCAGCTACTTGGCCACGGTGGAGGCCACGCACGAAACGCTGCGCCAGGAGCTTGCCTGTCTCGACAGGAGCGAAGTCGCCCCCCGTTTTCCATGCCCCGAATGCGGCAGCGCCATGCGACGTGTCACCAGCAAGACCGGCCACTTTTGGGGATGCAGCAGCTATCCAACTTGCAACGCCACGCGGCCCGACCTTGACGGACAGCCAGGCGAAAAAGAACCGCCCAAGGACTCAGGCCACGCCTGTCCGCTGTGTTCCAAGCCACTCGTGCGCCGTACCAAGAAAGGCAAGGACGGCTACGACTTTTGGGGTTGCTCGGGCTTCAAGGACGGCTGCAGAGCGAATTACCCCAACAAACGCAATAAGCCAGATTTCAACGGCGACAAGGGGGGCAGCTCCAAGAGAAAAGCATGACTGCTCAATTTCTAGATGGCCTGCAGGACGCCGAATTGTCCCGTTGCTTGCAAAACAAGATGGTTGAGAAATTGGAAATAAGGGAGAACGAAAAATCACGGTACGAAGTACACGCAACACTCAAATGGAATTCAGGTGTTTTACCAGTCATAACAACCAGGGGCAAAACGCGCGAATGGGCAAGCCTCGATAGATTAGTAAAACACTTAAAAACAAATATTTATTCAGTCTCGATCGACTGGCATCTTAAAATCAGCACTCCATGAAAGGTAATCCATGCTGAACCAACTTAAAACCGCTTACATCATCAATGCACAAGCAAAGCGCGAGGTGAGTGCTAAAACGCTCTCTTTTATTGCGATGGCGTTGGTCATTTTGATTCTCATGTCCCCTGATCTAGCGATGGCCGAACCTTGGGACGCTGCGGCGCAAAAGGTTTTGGACATTTTCACGGGCGGTCTTGCCCGACTCTTGGCGATTATTGCGGTGATTGCCTGCGGCATCGCTGCCATCGCCGGTAAATTGTCGTGGGACTGGGCCATCAAGATCATCATCGGCATTGTCTTGATTTTCGGCGCAGCCGCCATCGTCGATTACATCATCAGCGCTGTTGGCTCTTAATCCAGGGGACATGAATGGAAGAAGCTGAAAAATCCGTTGAGCTGGAAGTTGATGAGTTGTTTGTCGGGCTCACACGCCCAGCAACGGTTTTAGGCGTCCATTTCACCGCATTTGTCGTTGAAATGATCGTCGTGGGCTGCGTTTTTCTCGCAATCGGCAACCCGATTTGGCTTCTTCTGTTCGCGCCTTCCCATGGCTTTTTATACCTGCTTTCGGCAAGTGACCCAGGGCGTTTCGATAGCTTGACCAAGTACGCAATGATTAACGGCAAATGTCTGAACCGAATTTTCTGGAAAGCAACTAGCTTTTCGCCTATCGGATTCACGTCATTGCCTCAGTCAAAGAAGAGCAGGAATTTCGCCTCCGCGAAAAAATAAGGAATCGCATGAAAGGCAAATTGAAATTTGCGTCTGCAATAGACAAGGAAATTGGAGTGGGCGCATTCCTTCCCTACTCAGGCCATGTCACGGAAAACATCGTCAAGATGATGAACGGCGACATGATGTTTACGATCAAGCTGGCGGGCGCAGCTCACCAGAGCGCCGATATTTCGGATTTGAACGGCTGGCACCTACAGCTGAATGGGTACATTCGCAACATCAGCTCTCCGCATGTAGCTTTATGGAGTCACATTGTTCGCCGCGAAATCAATGAATACCCCGAGGGGGAATTCAAATCAGAGTTCATCCAGAACCTGAACGATAAATACCGCAGCCGCATTGAGGAAACAACCTTGATGATCAACGAGCTGTACATCAGTGTTTTGTACCGTCCACAGCCTATTGCTGCAGGTCGCATCGTGGACATGTTTGCGACTCGCACCAAAGCGCAAATCGAAGAGGCCCAACTTGAACACATTGAAATCATGGAAGACCTGATTTCAACGTCGATGGCGGCATTGGATCGCTACAACCCCGAATTGCTCGGGTGTTATGAATTCAAGGAAAACCTCTTCTCCGAAGTGGGGGAGTTCTTGCACTACATCCTCAACGGCGAGTGGCACCGATTTCCCCTGCCGCGCGCGGAAATGCGTGACGTGCTGCCAACGGCACGCCCGTACTTCGGCAAAGGTGGCCTCATGAGTCTGAGAACTCCCACCGAAGACTTTTTCTGCGCCACGCTGGCATTTCAGGAGTACCCGGCACACACCCATCCTGGGCTGCTCAACGAGCTGCTGTCGGTGCCTTACGAATTCACCCTCGGACAGTCGTTCACGTTCTTGTCAAAGCCCGTAGCGCGCGGGCGCATGACACGCCAGCAAAAGCGGCTGGTCAATGCCGGCGACGTGGCGACAAGCCAAGTCGAGGCCATCGATGCGGCGCTGGACGATTTGACCAGCAACAGGTTCGTGATGGGCACCCACTCGCTCACACTGATGATCCGCGCGCGCAGCGAAAAGGATCTGAAAGATCACATTTCCGTCGCAGGCAGCATCTTGAGCGATGCAGGTATCAAGTGGTCACGCGAAGACCTCGGGATGGCCGCCGCCTACTTCTCGCTCATGCCCGGCAACTTCGACTATCGAATCCGCGCTGGCGACATAACGAGCCGCAATTTCTGCGCGTTCTCAAGCCTGCACAACTACCCCATCGGACGCCTCACGGCCAACCAATGGGGACCAGCTGTGACGATGTTCAAGACTACATCGGGTGCGCCGTTCTATTTCTCATTCCACAAAGGGGAAGAGGGCGCGGACGCGAAGCGGGCAGCGAAGCTGGACCCGAACCACAAAGAGCTGGCCAACACCATCGTGCTCGGCAAATCAGGCACAGGTAAGACCGTTATCGAGTGCTTTCTCCTGGCACAGGCTCAGAAGTTCAATAAACCGCCAGCTAAACGGCTCACCTCTGTGGTGTTCGACAAGGACCTTGGCGCGGCCGTTGCGGTCCGGGCCATGGGTGGCCGCTACTACCCCCTCAAGAACGGCGTTTCGACTGGCTTCAACCCCTTCCAGCTCGAACCTACACCCAACAACATCACGTTCCTGGAGAACCTGGTTCGCTTCTTGGTGCGGCGTGAAGGCATGCCCATCACCCCGCGAGAGGAAGCCGAAATTGCCAAGGCAATTGCCGGGGTGATGAATCCTGCAGTGCCGAAGGCTCAGCGGCGCCTCAGCGCAATCATGCAGTTCCTGAATCCTACGGAGCAAAACGGCATTTACATGCGCCTCGCGCGCTGGTGCCACGGATTCGGGCCTCTCGGCTGGGCACTGGACAACGTTGAAGACACGCTCGACGTACAGGAAAACGCAATCCTGGGTTTTGATGTGACCGAGTTTCTGGAAAACGCAGAAACCAGAACTCCAATCATCATGTATTTGATGCACCGGATTGAATCTCTGTTTGACGGTCGCCGGGTCGTTATTTTCATGGATGAATTCTGGAAACTACTGGACGATCCAGAATTCGAGGATTTCGTAAAAAACAAGCTGGTGACCATCCGAAAGCAAGACGGGTTTCTGGTCTGCTTTACGCAAGCGCCAAAGCAAGTTATCCGGTCACCCATCGCATTTGCCATCATTGAGCAAACCGCGACAAAGATTTTTCTCCCTAATCCCGAGGCGGACAGGGATGATTACATCAAGCACTTCAAGCTGTCTGAAAAAGAATATGAACTTATCCGCGATCTTCCAGAAAAATCGCGCAGGTTCCTAATCAAACAAGGATCGAACTCGGTAGTTGCCGAACTCGATCTCAGAGGTTTTGATGATGAATTGGCCGTACTTTCAGGCAACACGGCCACATCGCTATTGGCTGAGCAGCTAGTAGCCCAGCTCGGGGAAGATCCCGCAATTTGGTTGCCTGAATTCCACAAAATCCGCAGAGAAAGAATTGCATCATGAAAATCAAGAATACATTGGCAGCGGTCGCTACTGCTACAGGACTGTCACTCACTACGGCTCCTGCCTTCGCCTTCTTCGGCTTCAGCAACATTGCAACGGAGACAACTCAGATCGCCTCTTGGGCTGCCCAATACATTCAGATGTTGGAAGAATACAACCAACTCGTTGAAGAATATCGTAGCTTGAACGGAATGCGGGGAATGGCGAGTTTGGTGAACAACCCACAACTCAGGCGCTATCTGCCGGACGAATACAAGAACGTCCTAAGTCAAGGTTACGGCGACTGGCAAGCTCTGCGGGGCGCGCTGGATAATCCAATAGGCAGTGCCAACCTTGACAAGCAACGCAGGGATCAATTGGCTATTGATGAGGCAATGGCACTCGAAAGCTATAAGCAAGCAAGCAGACGGTTTGGGGACATTCAGGTATTGCTCGACAAGATCAACGACGCCAGCACACCAGATGCTAAGGATATGGCCGATCTACAAGCGCGCATTCAGGCCGAACAAGTAATGCTGCAGAACGAGGCCACAAAAATTGCCATGTTGAAAAACTTGCAGGAAATTCAACAACGCAAACAAACTGCGCAAGGGCGAGCAAACGTCAAAGTAATGAGAAATGCGCCTGGTTCGTTCGCTGACATTCGAACAGAAGCCGAACTTTTTGGAAACATAAAATGAAATTAAAAATTCTTTCTCTTGCAATCCTCCTGGGTTTGTTCGGCTGCAAGGAATCGGCACCTCCTGAAATCGACACGAACACTGCCTCCATTGGCGAGCTGTCCGCATACATAGAAACGAACTGTCGTGGCGATTTCAGAATGCACGTCCGCTGCATGAATGCGATCGACAGCAAAAGAAAAAAGTCTCTTGCAGAAGGTCGAGCGCAGAAGGGGTCGCTTGGAAACGTCAGAAGCGAAGCCGAACTATTCGGGAAGTGAAATCAAATGGCCGGTTTTTACACGTCTTTGATGGAAGCGGTGACTGCTCCACTTCAATCATACATTAGCTCCACTTCCGCTTCTGTTATCGGAGCTATTACACCAGTAGCAACAACCCTGTTAATGATATACATCATGTTTTGGGGTTGGTCGATGATCAGAGGTGTGATTACCGAACCAGTAACCGATGGAGTGACGCGAATAGTTAAGTTGGCCGTGATATGCGCCATTGCATTATCGGTCGGCTTGTATTCGCAGTTCCTTGTAGATTGGCTTTGGCAATCGCCAGATGCGCTTGCTTCAACGATTGCCGGGGGAAACCAAAGCGACAAGATCAGCTTCTTGGACACCATTTTTGAAAAACTATGGATTTATAGCAACAAATGGGAGCAAGCGGCCGAGGATAACGCTTACGCAATCGGAATACCTGATCTTCCATGCTTGATTGTTTCTTGGCTCATTCGTATAGCCTGTGTCATCTTGACCGGTTATGCAGCATTTCTATTTGTTCTCGCAAAAATGGCCCTCGCTGTTGTTTTAGCAGTCGGCCCCATTTTTATACTAGTTTTAATGTTTGAGAGCAGCAAACGATTCTTCGACTCATGGATAGGTCAGGCCCTGAATTTTGGATTTGTAATCATCCTCACTTCAGCGATTCTGAAATTAACTGGCTCTTACCTCGACACATCAATAAACACCGCTGTGTCTACCATGAATAGTGCCCAACCTCCATTTGTCGACGCGATCATGCTCCTTGCTGTTTGCGCGGTGATTTTCCTGTTGCTTCTGCAGGTCAGCTCCATAGCTGCTGCATTGAGCGGAGGAACAGCAGTCAGCACCATGGGCGCGATAGGGTGGGCGTACGCAAAGATTAGAGGCGCTTCCAGCCAAGCCTACCGGCTCGGTTCCGGTCGATCGCTCACTGAATGGCGAGGGAGACGGCGCCAAGCTGCTGTTAATGCTCGATGGGCTGCAAACAACCCTTCTCTTCCTGCCAGGGCAGCGGCTGCAGCGGCAAGGCGGATGCGCGGTGAACGGAAAAATACCGTTTCTAAAGATTGAAATTTCGCGGACGCGAAACTAACTACTTGAATATTATGAGATCCCTCACATTCCTTTTTATTGCTGCTGCTCTGTTGTCGGGTTGTGCAAACTCTCCAAAGCCACCGGCAGGGGTGAGCGGACCGTATCGGCCCATCAATACCCCTGACTTCAAACCCCCATCGACACTGATCGCCAAGGTGTTTGATTTCAAATATCGAGGCGATCCTGAACGCGCCATTGAGGCCTTGCGCGAAGTACAGCCTCAACTGACTATTCTCCCTGCGTCAGGAGAAAAGCAGCGTCAAGGCCTTGTGAATGTCGATCTACGACAAGTTACATTAGAAAAGGCTCTCTTCGAAATCGGAAAACAAGGTAATGGGATTTATGAAGTAATATATAAACCCGACCCTGCAAATAACCGCGACCTCGCATTCATTAAGTACGTGAAATGACAAAACTTAAATCAAAGAATCCGTCCGAGATTGACAAGTATGTGTCCGAGGTTCAATCTTGGGAAACGGATCGGGTCCACACAGAGCAAAAGTCTCGTCAACTCGCGTGGCGCGTGGCCGGCGTCAGCCTGCTCCTTGCTTGTCTCTGTGTTGGGGCGGTTGCCGCACTCGTCCCGCTCAAAACGGTTGAACCTTATGTCATTCGGGTTGATAACTCGACCGGTGTCATCGATGTAGTTCACGCTCTCAAAGGCGGCGACACAACGTATAACGAGGCAGTTAACAAGTATTTTGCTCAGCTATATGTCCGTGCGCGCGAAGGTTATTTCCGTGAAATTGCGGACGTGAATTACAGAACTGTCGGCCTTCTCAGTGGCAACACGGAGCAGCAACGGTACTTCGACTATTTCACGCCGAAGAATCCGCAATCGCCTTTGATCGTCTATGGCAAATACGCCAAAGTCAATATTACAGTTAAATCAACCTCATTCATTAAACCAAACGTTGCCCTTGTTCGGTTCGTGAAAGAAGTTGTGCGCGGCACTGACAGACCTGAACTGTCTCACTGGGCTTCAACAGTGACATTCAAGTTTGTAGGTGCGCCTATGTCGGACGCGGACAGAGCCATTAATCCGCTGGGCTATCAAGTGATTGACTATCGCACGGACCCGGAATCACTTACCGCTGTTGAGAAACAGGCGTACAAACCTCCTGAACCAAGTATTGCGCCAATGCCCATGGTCGCAGATACCTCTACGGAAATTCCGGCACCTTTGGCCTCATCGCCAGCAAGCGCAGCAAGTTCTAATTGAGGCCTCATCTATGAAAAAGATACTGACTGCCGCCCTGGCAATGATTCTGCTCTCTGGCGCCCTGGCTGAAACGACACCAGAACCCGGAGCAGCTGACCCCCGCGTTCGCGTTGTGACATATAGCCCAAAAAATGTTGTCCGTCTCAATACATTTTTTGGGGTTTCAACACACATCAAATTTAGCGAATCAGAGCAAATCAAGGATGTAGCTGTTGGCGACGATCTTGCTTGGAAAGTTATTCCGCGTGGAAACAATCTATTCATAAAGCCAACTGCAAAGGAAGGCGATACAAATATAACAGTCATCACCAACAGGAGAACTTATCACTTTGTTGTTGTAGTTTTGACGGAGAAAAATCAAAAGGCCTGGGCAAACCGAGAATTGATTTACTCATTGTCATTTCGGTATCCTGACGAAGAAGATGCAAATTCGAATGCACGAGCAAGAGCGGAAGCTGAAAAGGCACGCCGCGAAGATGTCAAAAACAGACTCGCGCGCGCACCCTCCCGAAACGGCCACAACATGGACTATTGGGTGGCGGGCCATCAAGAAGTAAGTCCAAGCGGCGCTTACGACGATGGCCGTTTCACGTATTTAATTTTTAACAACAACTCCGCTATGCCAGCCGTTTATGAAACCGATGAAACCGGCAAGGAATCGTTGGTTAATACTCATGTCAGCAGCGGGAATACGATTGTGATTCACCGTTTAGCTGAAAAAATCACTCTCAGAAAAGGCGATTTTGTTGCCAGCGTCTGGAATAAATCCTACGACCGGACGGGCGGAGCAAACAATCTAACCGGCACTGTCGCGCCTGACGTTGAGCGTGTTATCAAGGAGGTCAACTAAATGAGCCAGGATCAAAACAACAATTCGACGGCTGGCGAAGACCGCAAGGATGACTGGCGCGGCCAGGACCAAGGTTATCGCGGACGCGAAAACGGGCAGGGCCGTCCTGCTGATGATTTTGACGATAACGCCGATTTGCCCTCACTGAATCGAAAGCGCGGCGGCAACAAGCTAATCACTGCCGCTGGTTATGTGTTCATGGGCCTTCTGGCTGTGGCGGCAACCGTCGCCGTGATGCGAAATCCAGCTCCCCCGGTCAAAAAAGGGGAGGACACGAAGGTGTCAAATCGCCTGCCTGCGCTGATCGTTCCAGCTCCGCCAGAACCCCCTACAACCCTGGCGCCGAAAACAGAGGTGGTCCAAGCTGACAAAGAGGACGATATTTGGAAGCGGAAAATGGCCGGGAACCTTGTCGCCCAGGGCGGCAGCTCCGGCAGTGGCAGTGGCGGCGGAGCCCGCGCTCCAGGCCCCACGGGCAGGCAGCAAGCCGAGCAGGAACGCATGGCCCAGCTGATGGGGCAGGGCGGTGGGCAAGGCATGGGCCAGGGTGGCGGGACTGGGTTCATCGGCCCCGATGGCAACCCCATCGAAGACGGCGGCATGGTGACCTCCGCAGCCCACCAGAACGCTCTTGGCCAGCGACTAAAACCGACTATCACCGAAGCGGTTTCAGCCACTGTACTTCCGCGCCGGGACTATCTCTTGGCCAAGGGTTCAACGCTTGATTGCGCCCTTGAAACGGCCATTGATTCGAGCGTGCCCGGCATGACAACTTGCCGCCTCACGCGCGACGTTTATTCCGACAACGGGCGAGTTTTGCTTCTGGATCGCGGGACCCAATTGGTGGGCGAATACGCCGGATCACTCCAGCGCGGCCAAGCACGCATGTTCCTTCTCTGGACGCGCGCAAAGACACCTGCTGGGGTCGTGGTGAACCTCAACTCCCCAAGCACCGATTCGCTCGGCCGCAGCGGCATCAGCGGCTACGTTGATAACCATTTCTGGGAGCGGTTTGGTGCTGCGATCATGACCAGCTTCCTGAAAGACACTGTGAACATCATTGCCAACAACCGGACCAAAAAGCCGGGTGACGGCGGCGATCAGACCAACATTTACACAGGGACAGTTCAATCGGGAGAGCAGATCGTCGGCGCCATGCTCAAGGAGCAAGCATCCATCCCATCTACCTTGATCGTCAACCAAGGCCAGCACATCCAGGTACTGATGGCCCGAGATCTCGATTTCAGCGACGTCTACGGGCTGCGAGCTGTTCAATGACGATCACCAGCGCTCACGACACAAGCGCTGCGGCTGCACAGCCGACCCCGCACAGTGGGGAACGGCTCGTGCGGCGCGCGATGCTGGACACGTACCTCAAGCCAATCTATAGCCACCTTGCGGGCGACGTTACCGAGGTGGCAATCAATAAGCCTGGGGAGATATGGACAGAAGGCCCTACGGGCTGGATTCGCCATGCCGCGCCTGAATTGACCTATCAAAGCTGCCTGCATATAGGGCAGCTCATCGCCACCTACAACGAAAAAGATATTTCGATTGATCGCCCCATTCTGTCGGCGGCGTTGCCCGACGGCGAACGGGTTCAAGTGATTATCCCTCCGGCCTGTCTCGCCAACACGGTTTCGATGACCATCCGTAAACCCAGCATGACAGATAAGACGCTGGACGAATTGGAAGGAAGCGGTGCTTTCGCGGAAGTAGACGACGCTTCGGACGGACTACGCCCTTTTGAAATCGAATTGCTGGAACTCAAAAAGAAACATCAGATTAAAGAGTTCCTGCATAAAGTCGTTTTAACAAAACGCAATTTGCTCATTGTGGGCAAAACGGGTTCCGGCAAAACAACACTGACTCGCAGCCTTATTCACTCCATCCCAAAGACTGAGCGACTTGTCACGATTGAGGATGTGCACGAGCTTTTTATGGATGACGTGCCAAACAAGGTCCATTTGCTCTATGCACGCGAAGACGAAGGCGGCTCAAAGGTGACGGCCAAGCAATCGCTTGCATCATGCTTGCGGATGAAGCCTGACCGGATTTTACTTGCCGAATTGCGAGGCGATGAAGCCTGGGAGTTTGTTAAATCGATTAATACCGGCCACCCCGGCAGCATCAGCACCATGCACGCTAATGGCGCATGGGAAACTTTTGAGCAATTGACCGCGTTTATCAAAGACTCGCGCACAGGCGCTCACCTCGAAACTAACGATATTAAGAAACGTCTCTACACAACAATTGATGTTGTGGTTTACATGGATCGTTGGAAAGTTCGTGAAATCTTCTATGACCCTGAATTTAAACGCCAACAGATGGCTTAAGCCCATTCTTTGGGTCGGCCTTGCGGTCGCTGTTATTTTTGTGTGGCTCCACATAGCTGGAGCAGTTGTCCTGGCTGGCGTAGGCAGAGACTTTAACAAAGTCAACGCATTGACGTTCATTCAATATGCTGTGTACTACGGTGGACAAAAGCATATTGAAAATTGGCTTTGGTCTGGCGCGGGCCTCGGTACGGCTGCGCTAATTCTGCCATTGGCATTCTTTTTCAAGCCTGAGAAACGAAGCCTGCATGGCGATGCTCGATTTGCTTCCTCCAGAGAAATACGCAAAGCAGGGCTTCTTGGCACGAAAGGAATAATTGTCGGTAAAAAGGGCTCTGACTACCTAATGTTTGACGGTGCCCAGCATGTGCTGCTCTCAGCGCCTACGCGCTCCGGAAAGGGAGTCTCAGTAGTTATCCCCAATCTTCTAACTTGGCCCGAAAGCTGTGTGGTTCTCGATATCAAGCGGGAAAACTGGGATATCACGAGCGGCTATCGCCGCAAGTACGGTCAGCGCTGCTTCTTGTTCAATCCAGGAGCAAGCGACGGAAGGACGCATCGCTATAACCCGTTGGGCTACATCAGCGAAGACCCAGGCAAGCGAATTGACGATATTCAGAAGATCGCAAACATGGTCTTCCCTGATCTGCAAGGGACCGATCCGATTTGGACGGCTACACCTCGGAGCCTGTTCTTGGGTGTTGTACTGCTTCTGCTGGAGTCACCGGGCAAGCCGGTGACACTTGGCCAGGTATTGCGGGAGACATTGACTGACGGCGACGGGAAAGACTACTTCGACAAGGCGATTAGGGACCGTCGAGAGGCTGGCCGGGGACTCTCCGGCGCGTGCATCAGGGGCCTGCAAAGCTACACCTCTATCGCCAGCGAAAACACCCGCAGCGGGATCATGACCTCCTTCCGCTCCCGTCTTGAGCTGTGGATGAATCCGGCGATTGACGCAGCCACCAGCGAGAACGATTTCGATTTGCGCGAGTTGCGCAAACGAAAAATGTCAGTTTTCATCGGCATCACGCCGGACAACTTGGAGCGCATGGCTCCCCTAATCAACTTGTTTTTTCAGCAGCTCGTCGATCTGAATACGCGGGAATTACCTTCTCAAAACCCCGCGCTTAAATTTACCTGTCTTCTTTTGATGGATGAATTTACTTCAATGGGCAAGGTGAATATTCTAAGCAAGGGTATTAGTTTCATCGCGGGATATGGACTTCGGATGATGCCGATCATTCAAAGTCCGGCACAACTCACGGACGTTTATGGCCGGGAAGCAGCAGAAACGTTTCGGACAAATCACGCCCTTAACATAGTTTTCCCCCCTAAGGCTTCCGAGACCGAAACTGCCCGCGATATATCTGAATGGCTTGGGTATACAACCACAAAAAGCGCTTCAAAATCAAGAAACACGGAAATATTCAAAAAACGAAATTCATCTGAGAGTGTTAGTGACCAGCGCAGAGCCCTGCTTTTGCCGCAAGAAATTACGTCACTAGGACAAGAAACTGAGTTGATCGTCTTGGAAAACGTACTCCCGATTCAGGCCAAGAAGGTTAAATATTTCGCGGACGCGAAATTCATGGACCGGCTGAAAGACGTTTCACCTTCGTTGAACGCAATAGGTAGTCGCATTCCAACCAAGCAGGAAATGGATGATGCCATGCGAGCCGGTGAACTTGCTGCTCCAGTACCACTACTCAACATAGAACACTATCAGGACATTATCGCTTCCGCAGAGGGCGCAATTGAACGAGTTGACAAAGACTCCGTGAGGACTCGCGCATTTATTCCTGATGACTATCCCAAGATTGCGGAAATTGATTTCGCCTTAAATCTTTCACGCATCAAAGCGCCCCCGGTAGGGGAGCGCACCATCGACAAGTTACACGAATTTGCAGATCAGCTAAGCCGTGAACAAGGCTTCTTAATCTAAAATTCATTGCGATTATCGAGAACGGATTTAACATGTCTCAAGAGCAAGTTATTAGCAATGCTGAGAAGCCGCGCAAATCGGATAATGAAAATTATCCTCGATCCCCTGCTTACGGCATCATGCAAATCAACGACAAGGCTGCCACAGCCATTCAATTCGAGCATGTAAATGTTGATGGAAATCGACGTTTCAACGTCAATTTCATGCTCGATGAAAAACCCGTCACGCAGCTTCGAGAGCTGGACTCTGAGGGGTTGGCAGATGCCGTAGGTAACAAGAACGCCGCCTTCATTCTGGCCCGCAGTGAACAAAGCGGCTCTCTGAAAGGAGAAACTTTGGTGAATGAATACGGGCTATCACCCGATGAAAACAATCGCCGGATGATGGCCAAGGAAGAGCGGAAGGGCGCGATCCTCGATCCCGAAGCGCTCGCATCCGTTGCTTCAAGGCGCGAGGCAGACACTGAGGCCGCTGCAAAGGAACTGGCCGAGCACCGTCAAGAGGCGCTGAACGCAATCGCCAAAGACCAACGCAAGCCAGAAAAAAGCGCAGGGCAGGGGGCCGATGGAGGTGAGAACGAAGTTCAATCGGATGAGGTTTTCAGCCCGGCTGAGGATGATCGCCCGCCCATCGTTCCCCAGGACGTTGCGGCGAAGTACCTCAAGGTAGGGGATCAATACCACTTCCAGCGCAATCCAGAAGCCGTTGCCTTCCGTGATCGTGGGTCCAAGCTGGAGACTCAAACAAACAGTGCTGCGGTCGCCGATTCCATGGTGCGTATCGCACAAGCACGCGGCTGGGACGAGATACGTGTTACCGGCAGCGAAACATTCAAACGGGAGGTTTGGATGGAAGCTGCAGCACGGGGTATGCATGTGCGCGGCTACTCACCCACCGATGCTGACAAAGCAAGGCTTGCCGCCATTCAGAGCAAGTCCGAATTTCGCGGCCGCGAAACCTCTAACAGCGTTGAAGGACAAAGGACACGCGAGCAGGACAAGGCCGAGGCCTTCAAGAACGAGCGGCCGGAAACGGCGATGCAGAAATACCCCGACCTGGCTGGAGCCTATGCAGGGGTGGAAGCGGCGCGGCGCCATGTGGAAAAAGAACAGCTGTCGGGTGAAGAGGCAAAAGTTGTGATGGCTCGCATCAATAAGAACGCACACAACTCCATCGAGCGAGGCCACGTTCCACAGGTCCAGGTCAATGAACGGAGCCAGGATCGCGACCTCGAAAAAGAAGCGGCAGCCCACCGCCATCGTGAAAAAGAATTCGGACGCTGAGCAAAGGCAAATGCAATGAAAACCGCACTTCTAATCGTTTTATCCGCCCTGACTCTCGGCGGCTGTGCAACCCAGGAATTCACAAATGGCGTAGCCACCAGCCCGCACTACATTGCATCAGGGCATGTTGGGACTGCCAAGGCATGGGTGTATGCCCAGCGCACTTTGTTTGAGGGCAGGGCAGGGGTCGATTACCGGTTCACCACGCCAACGGGCGAACCCATCAAGGCCGAAAAAATAGGTGATTACTACAGTCTGCCAAACCTTGAGAGGGATTTCGTTGCGATAGAAAGCGTACATACTATGCGGTTTGTCCTTGCTCCCGCCACTTGGACATTTGCACGCACAGGCGCAACCCATGAATCCTTCCCACAATGAATTCAACCTATAGCGAGCTGTTGAAGCAGCGCACCGAGCTGGATCAGAAGATCGAGCAAGCGCGCAAAGAAGAACTGGATTCGGCTATCCAGCAGATCCGTGACCTCATGGATCAGTACGGCATCACGGCGCAAGAGATCATGCCCAGTGGTGCTCGAACTGCTGTGCGTCGCGAGCGCGCAAAAGTCGCACCGAAGTACCGCGATCCTGCGACGGGCGTCACATGGTCGGGACGCGGCAAACCCCCTGCTTGGATTGCAGGCAAGGACCGTTCCCTCTTTGAAATCAACTCCCAGGCGTAAAATCCCTCCTGAAAGGGTCGTGCCATGGCTACAGCAACACAGTTCGACAGCTATTTTTTCGGCAATGGGCTGGTGGACGATGCTCGCAAGGGCATTGCTGAGGCAGTTGCACGCACCCGCGCGGCAGGCCTACCTGTTGAGGGCTATGCCAGTAGCCCGGCAGTGCCAACACCGCTTGGCGCACCTCTCACGCCCAGTGCTGCAGCACCGGCAAAATCCACCGACACCGAGCCAAAAAAAAAGCGGGCTTGATGAGCCGGTCCGATGATGGGCAGAAGGAAAATTCTGCGCCAGTGATGTTCGTTTTTGCTGGGCCAAACGGCTCTGGCAAATCCTCCATCAATGCTCAGGTTTTGAAGAACCCTGCGTTGGGTTTTTCCGGCGAGTACATCAACGCTGATGACATCGCCAAAAGCATGGAATCTCAGATTCCAGACTACCAAACACGCAACATCAAAGCCGCAGAATTGGCGGAGTCTCGGCGTCTCATAGCCCTGCAGTCCGGCCACTCGTTTGCCTTCGAGTCGGTCATGTCCACGCCGGAAAAGGTTGCGCTGCTCACGCAGGCGCGAGAACGCGGCTTTCAGGTTGCGCTGGTATTCGTCACAACGGACGATGCCGAGAAGAACGTGGCCCGTGTCAGCAACCGCGTAGCCATGGGCGGGCATGCTGTCGAACCCGACACAGTGCGCAAGCGCTACCACAGCGCGATGCAGCTGCTTCCTGCGGCCGTAGAGCACTCCGATAAGGCCCTGATTTTTGACAACTCAGGCACAACCCCCATTCGTGTCGTCACCAAGAATGGCCCGGACGTGGTGATTGAGCCCAATGCGCCCCAGTGGGTGGAGTCGCAGTTTGCGGCGCCGTATCGGGCGCGCCAGGCCTCTTTAGACAAGCTTGAAGCCGTGGCCAAGGGCTCGGCACCAAGCATCACGATTTCAGAGGCTGCAGCCCAGCATGGGCGCGGCTACAGCGGCAGGATCGTGGACCAAACCTCACTCCACACGCTGCAGGAAGCCGGCGAGGCTGGATTCATCATTCACGACAAGGCATTAGGCCCAAAGCGCGACTTTGATACCGGCACCTATGCGCGGATCACCTACGCCTATGACAAGGGAAAAATTCCCCCTGAGGAAGTTGTTCAACGCCTTGAACGCGAGGCCCGAAGCGCAGCGTTCAGAGAGCTATCACGACAAGATGCCGTCAAGCAGCACCCGGAATTGCAAGCCAGCTATGCCCAGCTCGATGCGCTGAAAGCCCAAGTCGAAGTCCAACACCTATCTGCGGCAGAGCAAGCGACCGTCATGGAGAGGTTGCGCGAGAACATGGCGCGATCCATTGAGCGCGGCCAGGGGCAAGATCAAAACGCAGCTGCTCACGTAGGGCCAGCCACTCAATCAAGCCGCAGCCAAGACCGGGAGCGCTAGACAATCGTCCAGTTTTCTTTATACTGATATCGTTATACCGAAGTCATTTGACATAAGATAGATCGTATAAAGGACCTGTAGTCTGTACTCTAAGTCTCCGTCGGGTCCGGCGCGCTGCGCTTTCCTTTTTTCTTCTATCAGGGCTTCAAGATAAGAAGTTCACGGATGACTTCGTGGTGGGTGTTTTTCATGGGCACCGGTTCAACCCGGAACCCATGCCGATCCGCCATTGCACGTACTTCTGGCGCATCGTCATATGTAAGCATCACCGAACCACGAACCGAAGCCATAAGCGCGAACAGCCCTTCATGGTCGATTTCGTTGTGGGTGTAGAGCCGTGAACCGGCTTTCTTTCCGCCTGCGGTGTAGGGCGGATCAACGAAGAAGAACGCATTGGCATCATCGGCGTAGCGCTGCACCACCTCGAAAGCATCGGCCTGCTCGAAGGTGATCCGCTCGCGCATGGCCTGCAAGGCTTCAATGCGCCGGACCAAAGTTTCGGGATACCAGCGGGATTTGAGTCCGCGTCCGGCCTCTCCGGCCTTAACGAGGCCGGCGCCAGCGGCCATAATGCCGCCGCGCTGCATCCGGTTCTTGACGATGGTACGGAAGGCCCGTCCGCGAACGGTCTTTGGGTTAACGTCAAGGATCGCCCGGACGTTCTCAAGGTTCACATCGAAGTCGATGATCTGCTTACAAAGCCATTTAACGTCAGCGGGCTTGCCGTGGAAGATGGTTTGCCAGACAGCAGCCACATCGTCGTCCAGCTCCCCCAAAAAAACGTGTTCGGCCAAGCCTTCAGCGGCGGCCGACAGGCCCGCCATTGCTCCACCCGCGAAGGGTTCCACAAACACCGAGGGCGTGATCTTGGAGACCGTAAGCCACTTGCGCACCTCTGGGACAAGCCAAGTCTTTCCGCCCGGATAGCGGAACGGGCTGAGCTGGCGAACCTGCGCAACGTTCGTCGGGGCTTTCTTGTCGTGAAGCTGTTGGACGAGTGAGGTCAGCGCCTGCGCTTTGTCGGGGTCAACGAGGTGATGCCTCAGCCCTTCAAGGGCTGGTTTGCATTCGCTATGAACCAGTACCGTGGCGCGGGTGACGCCTTGCTCTTTCAGGCGTTCTATGCGGCGGTTCTGCCGTTGTAGCGCGGTGGCGTCGGTCGTCATTGTTATTTTTTCCGTGAACATTCACGGAGCCTAACAAGGGCTCATAGGCGCGTCAAGGACCGTGAATGTTCACGGTTCTGCAAAACAACAACTTGTGGTCAGTTTGCGGCGTCGGAGCCGTTTCCGTTCTCAATCGGCAGACCGTCTTCGACCGGCTCAGTGATGGGCACCGGATGCACGATCTTGTCAGTGATGCGCGTCTCAAACACCGGCAAAGGAACCGGCTTGCCACCCGTTAGCCCTTCCACCGAGCGCTCAAGCGTGGTGTAGCGGACTTCATCCCGCACGATGCGCGTGCGCTTCTGGCCTTCGACCTCTTCAAAGCGGACGACGAACCATGCAATGTCAGCATTGGATATGTCGGCCACGTTGTCCATCTCCCCGATGGAATCGAAGAAGGCCCGATCAACGACCACTGCCATCTTCTTGCCCCAACGGCGAAGCGTCGGGACCTTGATTTGTAGCTGGGGCATCAGTCGCTTTGGCCCACTACTACGATAGTCCGGCCGACGACGACCAGCTGGAAAAATCACCCAATCCACACCCGGATCATTGAACGCTTCAAACTCGCCCTTCATGGCATTGCCGCTGAAATACACCGCTTGAATTTCGAGTGCAGCCCAATTCATGGGCGCATCATTAGGCGTTTTCGAACTCACAAGAACCATGTCGATTCGGCCTACGTCATCACCACCTTCACTGTCGGTTGAAGCTCCCGCTTCAAGGAAACCTACTTCACCAACAAGCAAGGGGTTCGGATCGCCAAGGATGGTTTCTCCTACCCACTTAAACACATCAAGATCATCATGGAATCGATACGGACAGGTGGCGCGAAGCTCGCCTTGTTTTCCCGCTACTGGAACACCCACCGCCCGACCAGTGTCTGGGTGGGCGTCGTAGGAATACAGGCGTAATGAACAAACACCGCCTTCTTTGGAACAAATAGCATCGACCTTACGAGCCTGGAAAGGGCACGGTTGCGGTAATCGCTCTTTTTTTGGCTTCAACACTTCCCCGGCGAGCTGGCGGCGTTCGTCACCGGAAAGCTGCGTCACGTTGAAGCCAAACCATTCGCCAATTCCAAAGCGCGGGCTACTGTCTTTAGGTTTTTTTGCCATAGCCACACAAAGTAACACATGAAGTGCGCTCAAATTGGGACCGGAAAACCTAAGCACGTGCAACCGGCACATCAGAAAGACTTGTCGTGTAGTGCGGCGTCCTTCGCTCTTGCCGCATCATCCACGCGCGCTTTGCCGCAACCGTCCCCGTGCTGCCCTGCCGAACAGTGGATTTCCCCCAGCGTGCATTGATCCGGTCAATGGCGACCATGAGCTGGCCGCGATCACGGCCCGGCTCGTCTTCCAGCTCCAGCTCGCCTTGAAGAATGCTGCCATCACACAAATCCAGCAGCATGACCCCCGCTTTCGCCAGGTCGTAGCCAGGCTCGAAGATCAATTCCAAACCCAACATCGCAGCCTCCGTGATGCGGCCCGTATCGGCAGTCGGGCGGCGCAGCGGCACAACCAGCGATTTCGCCCAGCGCGGCCCCGGCCGGAAAGGCGATGTGTGCGCGAACACCCGAACGCAGCCGGTCAGACTACCTTGTCGCCTCAGCTTTTCGGCCGCGCGGGCCGAGAACTCACTCACAGCCTCCATCAGCTGCTGCAGCTCTTGCACTGGACGGCCAAACGACCGCGTGACTGCAATTTCTTGTTTTGGGGATGGCGCATCCTCCAGCTCGATGCAGGGCATGCCTTGCAGCTCTCGCACAGTCCGTTCAAGCACAACAGACCAGCGGCGGCGTACCGATGACGGATCGAGCTTCGCAAGCGCAAGCGCTGTGTCCACGCCGACATCACGCAGCTGAGCACCGATGTTCGGACCGACCCCCCAAACGTCGCCAACAGGCGTTGCATCGAGCAGCCTGTCCACCTCCGGCGCCGAAAGCAACCCCAAATGGCACACCTGCGCATGCTGGGCGGGATAGCTACCGGGCTTTCGTTCTGCGCTCTTTGCGATGTGATTTGCCAGCTTGGCCAGGGTCTTCGTGGGAGCAATCCCGATGCACGTTGGAATCCCTATCCAACGGTGAATACGCGCCCGTATCGCTCTGGCGCGAGCCACCTGATCGCGCACACCTTGCACGTCAATAAAACACTCATCGATGCTGTAAATCTCCTGGCCCGGTCCGAGGCCTGCGGCCAACGTCATCATCCGGTCGCTCATATCGCCATACAAGGTGAAATTCGCACTCAGGCTGACAAGTCCCGCCCGATCCTCCAACTGCCGAAACTCATGGAAGGGTTGCCCCATCTTGATCGCTAGCGCCCTCGCCTCGTCGCTGCGGCTTATGGCACAGCCATCGTTGTTGCTCAGCACGACAACGGGCCTGCCCTGCAAACTCGGCCTGAACACCCTTTCGCAACTCACGTAGAAGTTGTTTCCGTCGAGCAAAGCCAACATGATTCATCTCTGGAATTGCTTGATGGAACAGGTTGCCACCCCCCACACCTCAACCGTCTGCCCTTCGGCAGGAACGATATCGGGATAAGTGGGATTGCCTGCTTTGAGCTTGAGTCTGCCGCTGCGTAGGTAGAGTTGCTTCACGGCGTACTCACCGTCCACCACCGCGACCACGATGTGCCCATGGCAGGGCTTGATAGCGCGGTCGATCAGCAGCATGTCCCCGTCGAAGATGCCGTGCTCTCGCATGGAGTCGCCAGCAACGCGAAAAACGAAAGTTGCCTGCGGGTGGGTGATGAGGATGGCATTCAGGTCGATCCTCTTGACCAGATAGTCCTCTGCAGGCGACGGAAACCCCGCATGCACGCTTGTTTCCGCCAGCGGCAATATGAGGGTCGCCCCTGCCAGCGGCACCGGCTCCTGTGCACGTAGACCTATACTGTTCATACATACAGTGTAATCCCGCGCCCAGGTAAGGGCCAACACACCCCCTAGACTGTCATCAAGTTTTCAAGGGAAGGACTGCCATGTGCTATTCCGCTGCCGTGCGCGCAGACCATGCGGCTTTTCAGCGCCTCTTTCCAAGCTCCCGAATGGCGATCAAGGAGTTTTTTGAGCTGTACTGGCGCAAGAAAGCCGCAAAGCCAGTGCCGCGCACGCCTCGGGTGATGGACGCTCAATTCACGCATGCAAAAGGCCAGGATGAGCAGGCCGTCCGTGAGTTGATTGCTGAATTTGATGCAGCCCAGGTGGTGTCACTTGAGCAAGACCTGTTCAAGCAGCGCAAGCGGCTGGCCGATGCAGAGCGCACCTTGCAAACCAAAGTCACCAAGAAGGCCCAAGAAGACCAACGGATCTCCACGGCCAAGATCGAGCAAGCGCTTCAACGCCTCAGCCGAATGAAGCGCCCTGAGCTTAATGAGTCCGACGCGAGGATTTTTCCCGGCTGGTGGGCGCCAGTGCTCGTAATGGAGGATGGAGAGCCGGTCATTCGACCGATGCGCTATCAATGTCGGCCGGCCGGCAAACCAGCGTTCTATGACACCAAATATCCTGGCACCTACAACGCGCGAAGGGACAACCTGCGCGGCTTCTGGCGCGGCCAATTCGGGCAAACACACGGTCTGATGATCGTCACCACCTTCTTTGAGAATGTAGCCAGGCATGCGGCGGAAGGACGAGAGCTACTGCCAGGCGAGAGCCCGGAAAACACCGTGTTGAGATTTGAGCCGAGGCCTGCGCAAGACATGTATGTGGCCTGCCTCTACTCGCATTGGACGTCCCCGAATCCCGATGAGCCGGATCTGTGGTCCTTCGCGGCAGTGACAGACGATCCACCACCAGAGGTTGCCGCAGCTGGGCATGACCGCTGCATCGTGCAGCTGCGCCCCGAAAACGTGGCCCGCTGGCTAACACCTGCAGGTCGATCATTGGATGAGTTGGATGCTCTGCTGGATGACAAAGAACCGGCTTTCTACGAGCACCGTCTAGCCGCTTGATTCAGCGGGTTTCGCGGGGGCGAAATGCGCAGCGGATGGCTCGTATTTAGTGCTCGGGCTGCATAATTTTTCACGGCACTAAACGGGCCCCTTCACCGTTTAAGAACCAGCCTTTTTGTCCCATGTCTCCATGACGAATGTCGCCACAGTGTGTGCTCCATTGACGGCAAGCCGAGCATGGCGCGGCTCTAGTCTGTAACTCTTTCGTCCTTCACTGTGTGCGCTGCTCGCATGAGTACGCAGCGCACCAATTCCATCGACCACGGAGAAAAGGCCCGTAATGATTCGTTGTAGATCGTTGTCTTCGATACTGCTTGGGTCCAGCCCCAAGTGTGCACGAACCACCTTAAAAACTGGCTGCAGGTCCTGCTTATCGGGCATCGTCAGCCCGTTGTCCTCGATGTAAGTCTTGAATATGGCTTCAAGGATGTTCGCGGCGGCTGACACGGCTTCACGCGGCTTTGCTTGAACGGATTCAAGCGCCCGGTCAAACTCTCGATGAATGGACGGAAAGTCTCTGCCACGAATTAGCTCGATTAGCGTCTTGCTAGGGTAAGCGCGCAGCGAAGTCAGGTTGAAGTCTTGGGTGTTGGCTGCGGTATTCTCCCCGGCTCGACATCACAAACGAATTCTTCATGATCATCCAACCGCGTATGCGTGGCTTCATCTGTGTCACAACTCACCCTGTGGGCTGCGGTGCGAATGTCAGGCAGCAGATCGAATACGTCAAGGCAAACGGCGCCATCAGCCAGGGGCCCAGGAAGGTTTTAGTAATCGGTGCATCGACTGGATACGGACTTGCAGCCCGGATCACCGCTGCATTCGCAAGCGGTGCCGATACGCTCGGTGTCTTCTTCGAGCGCCCCGGCACTGAAGGCAAGCCCGGCTCGCCCGGCTGGTACAACACGGCCGCTTTCCACCAATCTGCCACCGCCCAAGGCCTGTACGCGGCGAGTATCAATGGCGACGGCTTTTCTGAAGAGATTAAGCAGAAGACGATCGATGTCATCCGACGAGATTTGGGTCAGGTTGACCTGGTTGTCTACAGCCTCGCTGCACCGAGACGCACGCATCCTCGAACCGGTGAAGTCTTCAGCTCAACGCTGAAGCCAATCGGCAAGGCGGTCAACGTGCGCAGCCTTGACACCGACAACAAGGTGGTAAAGGAGACCGTTCTGCAGCCGGCGACGCAGGACGAAATCGAAAGCACCGTGGCGGTGATGGGCGGTGAGGACTGGCAGATGTGGATCGACGCGCTCGATGCGGCGGGTGTGCTGGCCGACGGCGCAAAGACCACCGCCTTCACCTACCTGGGCGAGCAGATCACCCGCGACATCTACTGGAACGGCTCCATCGGTGCGGCCAAGAAGGACCTGGACCGGCGAGTCATCGGCATCCGGGACCGTCTGGCCGTTCATGGGGGCGACGCTCGCGTATCGGTGCTGAAAGCAGTCGTCACCCAGGCGAGTTCCGCCATCCCAATGATGCCGCTGTACCTATCACTGTTGTTCAAGGTCATGAAGGCGCAAGGTACTCACGAGGGCTGCATCGAGCAGGTCTACGGACTCTACCGCGACAGCCTGTACGGCGATTCGCCGCGCATGGATAGCGAGGGCCGTCTGCGCGCAGACGACAAGGAGCTCGATCAGGAAGTTCAAGGCCGCGTGCAACAGCTCTGGCATCAGGTCACCAGTGACAACATCGACGAGGTTACGGATTTCGCCGGCTACAAATCGGAGTTCTTGCGCCTGTTCGGGTTCGGGATCGAAGGAGTCGACTACGAGGCCGACGTTTGTACCGATGTGCAGATACCCAACGTCATCAACATTTAAACGAATGCGCTATGCGGCGTGGCCGAAGGCTGCCAGATGTGAGGCAGCAGTTGGTCGATGTCACGCTGCTTGTGCGTGGGCAGGCGCGTGAGCACTTCCCTCAGGTATGCATACGGGTCATGCCCGTTCATACGCGCCGACTGGATCAAACTCATCACCGCTGCCGCCCTCTGGCCCGCGCGCAAGCTGCCAGCGAACAGCCAGTTGCTGCGGCCGATGGCGATGGGCCGGATCTGGTTCTCGATCCAATTGTTGTCCACGGGCAAATGTCCGTCCTCTGCGAAGCGGATGAGTGCGGCCCAACGTTTGAGGCTGTAATCCAGCGCCTTGGCTGTGGCCAATCCGTCGGGTACCTTGTGCCGCTGCAGCGTCATCCATTTATGCAGGGCGTCCAGGACCGGCTTCGTTCTCTCCTGCCGGACTGCCAGACGCTGCTCGGCGCTGAGCTCCTTGACCTCACGCTCGATCTCGTAGATGCGGGCGAGCTGCTCCAACGCGCTCTGGGCAATCTGGCTCTGGTTGGCCGCGTGCAGATCGAAGAACTTGCGGCGCGCGTGCGCCAGGCAGCCCACCTCGGTGACGCCGGCAGTCAGAAGGGCCTTGTAGCCGCTGAAGTCATCGCACACCAGGCTGCCCTTCCAAGCGCCCAGGAAGGAGCGAGCGTGCTCGCCAGCGCGGCTCTCGCAGAAGTCATAGACCACCGCCCTCGCGTTCTCAAAGGCCCCGGTGGCATAGGCCCATAGGTAGGCCCGGTGTGTCTTGCCGGTGCCTGGTTTGAGCATGGCCACCGGCGTCTCATCGGCATGCAGCACGCGCTGCTGCAGCAGCTCCTTCCTCATTGCGTCCACCAGTGGCTGCAACTGCACGCCGCAAGAGCCGACCCATTGCGCCAGAGTGGAGCGCGGGATGGCCAGACCGGCTCGGCCGAAGATTGCTTCCTGGCGGTACAGCGGCAAGTGGTCGGCGTACTTGGCCACCAGCACTTGAGCCAGCAGCCCGGTGGTGGGGATGCCCTTGTCGATGACGTGAGGCTCGACAGGGACTTGGGTGAGCGTCTCGCACTTCGCGCAAGCCCACTTACCCCGGATGTGGCGCTCAACTGTGAACACGCCGGGCACGTAGTCCAGCTTCTCGGCCACGTCCTCGCCGATGCGCTTCATCTGGCAGCCGCAGGCGCAGGTGGTGGACTCGGGATCGTGGCGGATCTCGCGCCGCGGCAAATTGGCTGGCAGGGGTGCGCGTTTGGGGACTTGCTTGTCTTGGCGGCCTGCCACTGGCTGCGTGGCCTGCTCGATCTCATCGGCCACAGCCTGCAGGTCCTCATCCAGCGATTCATCGAGCAGGCTCTTCTGCTCGGCGCTGAAGCGCTCCGACTGCGCGGCGAACTTCATGCGCTTGAGCAGCGCGTTCTCGTGCGTGAGCTTGTCGATCAGGGCCTGCTTGAAGACCGCCTCCTGGCCCTGGCGCTCAATTACGCCGTCTCGCTCGGCCAGCTCACCCATCAACGACAGCAGAGCCGCTCGCATCTGCTGCGGCTCCAGGGTGTCAAAGTGGTCTGCGATGATCACGAGGGAAGATGATGCGATGAACATCGCCCTCGCGCATCGGTGCAAGCTCTGATTGCCTGGCCAACGACCGGAGCACTCAAAGCACGGTGATGATTCCAGCCTCGCCGACGTTCCTCCACGGCAGGCCCAGCACGAGCGCATCGAACTGCGTGCGGCTGAGTGTGGCGGTGGTGGCGGCATCGCGCGGCCAGGCGAACTTGCCGCTGTTCAGGCGCCGGGCCGCCAGCCAAACACCAATGCCGTCGTGCACCAGCACCTTCATGCGGTTAGCCCGTCGATTGGCGAACAGGTAGGCGTGGTGTGGGCGCGCCGCGCCAAAGACAGCCACTACGCGTGCCAGCGCCGTCTCGGTTCCCGCTCGCATATCCAGCGGCTCGGTGGAAAGCCACAGTGCATCGATGCGGATCATCGGAGCCAGTCGCGCAGCCACGCTGCACATGACGCCGCATCTTCCATCGGCCAGTTCACGGTAACCACGCCAGCACTGCGCCGAACCTCAACATGGATCGCACGCGCCACGGGCGGCGAGCTGTTCTCAGTTGCTGGGACCTGTTCAACTGGTGGAGGCAGATTCAACGCAACGAACTCGTTCCGGGGCACTGGCAACAGGGCGTCAGCTTGCTCCCGCATCCAGCGGTGAACGATGTTGGCGTTGACCCCGTGAGCGAGTGCCACGCCGGCCACTGACGCGCCGGAGAATTGGCATTCGGCCACGATCTGGCCTTTGAGTTCTGGCAGGTAGTAGCGCCGCTTGGGGCGTTGGGCGATCGTGTCGTTCGCCATGGTGTGCATGATCTTCATCGTGCACACGATGCCTCGGCGCTGGGTCTATCTCAAGTTGGGATTACCGGACGCATACTTGCTAGGCGCCATCCCTCCCTGGGTAATGAAGCCGCCCATGCGGTATGAAAGTCCATTGCGCGCAAGCAACTCTTCGATGCGTCTGACGTTGGAGCGCTTCTTAGTGGTGCGCTCATCTTCCGTGGTCCATTGAGGCGGCTCATAGTCAGCCGCCATTACTGGGTCTTCAAGGTACGGAGCAATGATCTTGGCAAGTACGGACAAAGGTTCCGTGTGGACTTTATTGGTGTTTCGCAACCACGCCTGCGCCTTCACATGCTTGCTGCCTTCAGGTGGATCGCCTGAGGCTTCTGCATACATAAACAGGCTATCTAAACTGGCGTGTGTTTCTTCGGCCGACACGAGGTCGGAGACGACGGCGATCAGTGTCGCTGGTATTTGCTTTGTCATGACCGGGCATCTTACGGATTGAGGTTTTAGCCTCATTTTTGTGGGCGTCGCCTGTAGGCCCAAGGTGCCTCAGGCGAGGGATCAACCCATAGGCCAAGCCTGTGCACTTTGGCTTGATCCTCCAGCTCGTACAGCATCTTGTCCTTTGAGTACTTGCGATAGACCCACGCCATGCCCTCACGCACCATCTTCTCGTTCACGTTCAAATTACCTAAGTGGATCGTGCCGATAACGCGGCCATAGCGATCCCTCCCCTCCTCGCCCACAAGCACCGTTTTCCGAAACACAAGCGCAGCAAGCGCCTCCCTGGATCGCGTGCCAAAGGCCTGCCGCTTCTCCGGCGCATCGATCTGCGCTAAGCGCACGCGCACTGGCCTCTGGTCTACAAGAACGTCGATGGTGTCACCATCGAGAATTGCCACAACCTGCCCGGAAAAATCGGCGTGAGCTAACCCGGTAAATGCAAGCAGTACCGCCAGCCAAAATGCCCGCACCCCCCTACCGACTACGGCCATTGTCTTTACCCTTGTGAATATCACCTTCCACCTGACGACCGGGAGTGATGGGTTGAACATGCTGCCCCGCTTGATGATCCGCGCGCAGCTTTCGTTTCGCAACTTCTCTGGCAGTCACCGGCTCAGGCATGCTGGCTACAAACGCCTCAATTTGCTCTGCCAGGATGCGATTGCTTTCCGCCTTGCTCAAGCGTTGTCGGCCTGCAGCTGAAGCAACGCCAGCTCCCGCCCGTCGCACTTCATGATCGGCGGGTCCTCCAGTGTCCAAACGACGCCGTGAGTTCGCGCGCAAAAACACCGCAGCTCCTCCTTGGTCGCGTACCACATGGCCACGGGGCACGTCTCGCAGGCCGGGGACGGCGATGGGCGCGCCTCTGGTGCCAAGCTTTGAATTACCGGACTCACGTGTATTGGCAGAGCGTGAACCAGATCGCCCACGGTTGAAAGCGCGTGGGTATCCGGCGACTGCGGCGGCCTTGAGTTGTCCAGCTCTGGCGGCGTCTCGGTTGATCCTGCTGTA